>VBKI01000101.1:24725-33092 GCA_005879535.1 Deltaproteobacteria bacterium
ACGGCAACGCGTACGTCGTCGACGGCACCGCCGGAACCCTGCGCGTCATCCGGCCGTAACCTCGCGAAATCACCCTGAAGCCAAGCGGAGTTGCGGAGGTGGGCGCAAGCTCGCCTGCCTGGCAGGCATCCTGGCGGCACTCGTCGGCCTGCCTTCCCCGAGGTTCAGCAAGAGGCTCGCTCAAGGGCGCGCCGTGCAAGGCGGGATTAATTTCGGGTAAAACCGCCGTTCCCATGCGCTCGCTGGACAGGCTGCGCCAAAGCTACGACGAGGATTCGCAGGTCGTCATCCAGGAAAAGCGATCCCCGCCGCGCATGTTGTTCTCCGACACGGAGGTCCTCCTCGAAGAGGTCCCCGTGGGAACGCGCGTGGTGTTTCCCAATCCGCCGGTCGAGGAGCTGGCCAATTGGCGGGCCGCGATCCGCTGGGCCATCAACCATCCCGAAGGGTGCGACCCGCTGCACGCGCAGCTCCGTCCGGGCATGCGGGTGGTCATCGCCATCGACGACATCTCGCTGCCCCTGCCGCCGATGCGCACTCCCGACGTGCGCCAGTTCATGCTGGAGATCGTCCTCCAGCTCCTCGCCGATTCCGGCGTCGACGACGTGCATCTGTTGATCGCGAACGCGCTGCACCGCCGCATGACCGAGGCGGAGATGCGCCGGATGGTCGGGTCGCGGATCTTCGACGCGTACTACCCCGACTACTACACCAACCACGACGCGGAGGAACCCGGCGCCATCGTCGAGTTGGGGACCACCGACGCCGGGGAGAAGGTGCGGATCTCCCGGCGCGCGGTGGAAGCGGATCTGGTCATCTACCTCAACGTCAACTTCGTCCCCATGGACGGCGGCCACAAGTCGGTCGGCACCGGACTCACCGACTACCTGGGCCTGCGCGCGCACCACACGCCGCAGGCCATCCGCGGCTCGAAGAGCTACATGGAGCCGAAGCACTCGGAGCTGCACAGCTCCGTCGATCGCATCGGCAAGGTCATCGACCAGCACCTCAACGTCTTCCACATCGAGACCGCGCTCAACAACAAGATGTTCCACGGAGCGATGGCGTTCCTCGGCAAGCGCGAGGAGGACTTCACCGACTTCGACCGCGCTGCGCTCGCCGGCCTGCGCTGGACGCTGCAGCGGGCGCCGCGAGCGCTGCGGCAGAACGTCTTCCACCGGGTGCCCGCCGCGTACGGCCTGATCGCCTGCGCCGCCGGACGCACCGAGCTCGCGCACGAGAAGATCCTCCAGGCCTGCCGCCGCCAGCTCTTCGTCAAGGTCCGCGGCCAGGCCGACATCCTCGTCGCGGGCATCCCCTACATCAGCCCGTACAACGTGAACTCCATCCTCAACCCGCTGCTCGTGCAGGTGATGGCCTGCGGCTACTTCTTCAACATGAACCGCGGCGTGCCGCTGGTGAAGAAGGGCGGGACGCTGATCGTCACCCACCCGTGCATGGACGAATTCGATCCGGTCCAGCACCCGAGCTACATCGAGTTCTTCCATCGCCTGCTGCCGGAGACGACCGACGCGATGGCGCTGCACATGAAGTACGAGCGGGAGTTCGCGCAGAATCCCTCGTACGTGCACCTCTATCGCAAGGGCAACGCGTACCACGGCGCCCACCCCTTCTACATGTGGTACTGGGGCGAGAACGGCCGCCAGCACCTGGGCCAGATCATCGCCGTCGGCACCGAGAACACCCACGTGCCCGAGTTGATGGGCTGGGAACGCGCCGACACGCTGGCGGAGGCCATCGACATGGCGCGCGGCCGGCAGGGGCGCTCGGCGGAGATCACGCTGATGCATCACCCGCCGATGGTGATGACCGAGGTCGCTCTCGCCGCGCACGAAGGCGTGCGGCAGCTTCCGGAGCATGGCGGCGGGCCTTCGGCGAAGCCCGGGATCGCGGCGAAGGAACAACCTTGAGCCTCGATCTCGAGAGAGCCTTCGCCGGCCACGAGATCCTCATCACCGGCGTCACCGGCTTCCTCGGCAAGGTGGCGCTGACGATGCTGCTCGACCGCTATCCGGACGTGGGCAGGATTTACGTCCTCGTGCGTCCGCGCGCCGGCGGGACGGCCGAAGACCGTTTCTTCGGCAAGGTCGCCGGAACGCAGCCGTTCCGACCGCTGCGCGAACGCCACGGCGACGGCTTCGAGGCCTTCCTGCGAAAGAAATGCGTCGCTCTTGCCGGCGACGTCACCGATTCGATGCTCGGCCTCTCCGAGGAGCAGGTCAAAGAGCTCACCGCCAAGCTGGCGTGCGTGATCAACTCCGCGGGGCTCGTCACCTTCAATCCCTCGCTGGAGCTGGCGGTGCGGGTGAATACCGAGGGGGCACGCAACGCCGCGGAGCTGTGCAAGAGGACGGGCGCGACGCTCGTGCACATCTCCACCTGCTTCGTCGCGGGAACACGTCGCGGCCCGGTGTTCGAGGACGAGCCGTTGATCGGCAGCTATCCGAAGGCGCACGATCTCGACGAGGCGGCGCGCGTCCCCTTCGTCGTCGATGCCGAGCTGAAGGACGTCGACGCCGTCGTGGCGCGGCTGCGCGCGCAGGCGGACGACGGCACTCTCGCCGCGCAGTTTCGCGCCGCGGCCGTCCAGCGGCTCGAGGAAGAAGGGCGGGATCCCGCGGATCAGAAGGCGCTCGGACTCGCCTCCGGTCGCGAGCGGAAACTCTGGCTCGCGCAGCAGCTCGTCCAGGCGGGAATGGAGAGAGCGCGGGCCTGGGGCTGGCCGAACACGTACACGTACACCAAGGCGATGGGCGAGCAGGCCATCGCGGCGAGCGGCTGCCAATACGCGCTGGTGCGCCCCGCCATCGTGGAGAGCGCGCTCCGCTTTCCCTTCCCGGGCTGGAACGAAGGGTTCACGACCTCCGCGCCGCTGGTGTTCATGGGGCTCAAAGGACAGCGGGTCTTTCCCGCGGGACACAAGCTGGTGCTCGACCTGATTCCGGTCGACCTCGTCGCGGCCGGCATCCTCGGCGTCGCGGGAGCGGCGTGCGCGGGGCGGCTGCAGCAACGCGTCTTCCAGCTCGCGTCCGGCGACGTGAACCCCTTCTACGTCCGGCGCTCCGTCGAGCTGGTGGCGCTGTACAAGCGGCGGAAGATGGACGAACGCGTGGCGGAGGGCAAGCGCAGCGCGTTCGAGAACTGGATCGACACCTTCCTCGAGCCGTATCCCGCATCTAAGGAGCTCTACTTCGCATCCAGCGCGCCACTCTTCCGTGCAGCGGCGAAGGGACTGCGCAAGCTGATTGCCGAACGCGGAGCGTCGTGGGGCGCGCCCCGGACCACTGCGCTGCTGGCGCGCGCCGACCAGGCGCTGGAAGGCGTCGACCGCCAGCTCGCAGCGCTGGAGATGACCTGGGACCTCTTCCTGCCGTTCGTCGCCGGGGAACGGTTCATCTTCCAGTGCAAGCACACCCGGCAACTCTGGGCGCAGCTCTCGGAGGACGATCGCGCGAAGCTCCCCTGGGACCCGGAAGCCATCGACTGGCGGCGGTACTGGATGGAAGTCCACATGCGCGGGCTCGAGGAGTGGGTCTTCCCGGGTCTCGAGGAGGAAACCAAGGCGCTCAAGCGCGAGGTGTCCCAGCCCAAGGACCTGCTCGCCCTGCTCGCGGCGGCGCGCCATGCCTTCGGTCCCCGCGTCGCTCTCCGCTTCTACGCCGGCGAGGACAGCGCGAGCGAGCTGGCGCGCACGCGAGACGACCACATCACCTACGACGAGCTGGCCAGGTTCTCCGACCGCGCCGGCCGGGCGCTGCAGTCGGCGGGAATCAAGGCCGGCGATCGCGTCCTGCTCATGTCGGAGAACCGCCCTGAGTGGGCGATGGGCTACTTCGGGATCCTCAAGGCCGGGGCGGCGGCAGCTCCTCTCGATCAAGGCCTCTCCGCGCAGGAGGTGCAGAACTGCGCGGCGGCGGCGAAGGCGCCGCTCCTGCTGGCAAGCCCGAAGGTGGTGGAGCGACTCCGAGCGCTTCCAGGTCTGCGCACGCTCACGTTGCCGGACGTATTGCGCGGGTCCGACGAGGCCGGCTTGCCGCCCCTGCGCAGGAGCGCGGCCGCCGACGACGTCGCCTCGGTGCTCTTCACCAGCGGCACCACCGGGAAGCCCAAGGGCGTCGTGCTCACGCACCGCAACTTCGCCTCGCTGGCCGCGAAGATCGCCGGACTGTTCGATCTGCGCGTTGGCGAGGGCGTCCTCAGCGTGCTGCCGCTGCACCACACCTTCGAGTTTAGTTGTGGCCTGCTGGTCCCCCTGATGCTCGGCGCGGAGATCACCTACCTCGACGAGCTCACCGCGGATCGGCTGTCCGATGCGCTCAACACCGGGCGCATCCACGCGCTGATCGGCGTCCCGGCCCTCTGGCAGCTGCTCCATCGGCGGCTGACGCAGGAGCTGGCCTCGCGTCCCCGGGCGGTGGAAGCCGCGATCCAGGCGGCGATGGCGCTGCACGGAGAGCTGCGCAACCGGACGCCGTTCAACGTCGGCAAGCTCCTCTTCTGGCCCATCCACAACCGCTTCGGAGGCAAGCTCCGTCTGTTGGTCTCCGGCGGCAGCGCGCTGCCGGAGGAGGTGCAGAAGGCGTTCCACGAGTTGGGATTCGATCTCACCGAAGGGTATGGCCTGACGGAAGCCGCGCCAGTGCTGTCAGTGACGATGCCGGAGAACAGGCTGCGCACCGGGACCGTGGGGCCACCGCTGCCCGGCGTCGAGATCCGGATCGAGAACCCGGACGCCGACGGCGTCGGCGAGGTACTCGCAAAGGGCCCGAACGTGATGGCGGGCTATCTCGACGACCCGGAGGCGACGCGCGAGGTGCTGGCCGGCGGCTGGCTGCGCACCGGCGACCTCGGACGGGTCGACGAGGACGGCCACCTGACGCTCGTCGGGCGGAAGAAGGATCTGATCCTCGACGCCAGCGGCAAGAACGTCTACCCCGACGAGCTGGAGGAGATCTACGGCGCCTCGCCGCGGATCAAGGAGCTCTCGATCGTCGGCTTGCCCGACGGCAAAGGCCACGAGCGCGTCGCCTGCCTCTGCGTTCCTGCGGCGCGCGAGGACCGGGCCAAGGTCGAGGAGCATTTCGCCCGCATCTCTGCCGAGCTGCCCTTCGGGAAGCGCGTCAAGGTGCTGCACTTCTGGGACGGAGATCTGCCGAAGACGGCGACGCGGAAGGTGAAGCGCCCGCTGGTCGTGGCCGAGCTGCTCCGGCTCGAGAAAGCGACCGCGGCGGCGACGCAGCTCGCGACCGAGCCGGCAGGGAGCGACGCCTGGCTCTACGATCTGCTCGCCGACCTGGCCCAGAAGCCGCGCGGAAGCGTGAACGCGCAGACGCGCCTCGTCGCCGATCTGGGGTTCGACTCGCTGCTCGTCGCCGAGCTGACCGTGGCTCTGGAGAAGGCCGGGGTCAAGCCGCCGCCGGAGTCGGAGTCCGCCACGATCACCACTGCGGGCGAGCTGGCGCGTCGGATCGAGAAGCGCGGCGACAACGGCGCCCACGAACGTGACGGCACGCTGGCGCAGAAGAAGGACGACGACATCTTCATCCCCGGCCCCGTGGCGGCCGCGGGCCGGGCGGCCATCTCCTTCTTCCAGAAGGCACTCTACGGCGGGGTGTTCGAGATCGACGTGAGCGGCCAGGCGAACGTGCCCGCGAACGGCGCGTTCCTGGTCGCCGCAAACCATACCAGCCATCTCGACGTCGGCCTGGTGAAGATCGCGCTCCGCGACGAGGGCACGAAGCTCGCCTCGCTCGCCGCGCGCGATTACTTCTTCGACAACCCCTGGAAGCGCGCCTGGTTCGGAAATTTCACCAACCTGGTGCCCATCCAGAGGCGCGGCTCGCTGAAGGAATCGCTGCACACGGCGGTGCGCACCCTGGAGCTCGGCTACCACCTGCTCATCTTCCCGGAAGGAACGCGCTCGCCTGACGGCGAGCTGCAGGAGTTCAAGCCCGCCATCGCCTATCTCTCCTTCGCGGCGGGCGCGGACATCCTGCCCGTCTACCTGGAAGGGACGCACGAGGCGATGCCGAAGGGAGCCTTCCTTCCCGATCCGCGCAAGCGCCGCAACCTGATCGTCCGCATCGGGCCGGTGCTCCGCTACGAGGAGCTGCGCGGGGCCACCCAGGGCCTCGCGCGATCGGCGGCGCACAAGGAGGTGACGCGGCTGGTCCGGCTTTCGATCGAGGCGCTGCGCGACGGCAAGCCGCCGCCCGAGATCGGCCGGCCCGGACGCCTGCTGGAGGCTTCCCGATGAAGCTGCTGGTGACCGGCGCCACTGGATTCCTCGGATCCACGCTGGTGCCGATGCTGCGCGAGGAAGGACATGACGTGCGCGTCCTCGTGCGCTCCGGCTTGCCATTCCCGGACGCGGAGGTGGTCAAGGGCGACGTCCGCGACCCCGACTCGGTCCGCCGCGCCCTTGCCGGTGTCGAGGGGCTCTATCATCTGGCCGGCCTGGTAAGCCGCGACCCGGCCGACGCGCGCAAGATGTACGATCTGCACGTCGAGGGAACCCGCAACCTCCTCACCGGGGCGGCGCACGCGGGCCTCCGGCGCATCGTCCTCGCCTCCTCGTCCGGCACCATCGGCGTCTCGCGGGTACGGCGGGTGGCGACGGAGGAGGACGACTATCCCATCGAGGCCGTCGGGAATTGGCCCTACTACCTGAGCAAGATCTACGAGGAGAAGATCGCCATCGAGTTCTCGCGGCGCGGCCTTCCCCTGGTGATCCTGAATCCCTCCCTTTTGCTCGGACCCGGCGACGCACGCATGTCTTCCACCCAGGACATCTTCCGGTTCCTGATGGGCCGCATCCCGGTGATGCCGCGGGGAGGCATCTCCTTCGTGGACGTCCGCGACGCCGCGAAGGCCTTCGTCGCCGCGCTCACCCGGGGCAACGTCGGAGAGCGCCACCTTTTGGGCACGGCGAACTGGGAGTTCACCGAATTCTTCGCGAGGCTGGGGCGCATCGCCCATCGGCCGCCGCCGCTCTTGCGCATGCCCTCGCCGCTCAAGATCGTCGCCGCGCACTGGATGGAGAGATGGGCGCGCGATCGGGGCCGCGAGCCCGACCTGCCCGCCAGCGACGTGGAGATGGGCGAGTGCTGGTTCTTCATCGATTCCTCGAAGAGCGAGCGGGTGCTGGGATTCCACCCCCGCGATCCGGTGGAGACGCTGACCGACACCGTGCACTATGTGCGCCGTCACTTCATCGCCAAGGGAGCGTAACGGTGTTCTCGTGTCTGCAGCACCACGAGCACGATTCGGCCGCCGAGCGCGACGGCTGCGACGCGCGCATGCACGATGCGATATCGCTGGTGAAGATGGCGCAGGTAGGATTCACCGGCCCCGCCAAGATCCGGCGGCTGTACGAGCCGGGACGGGTCGATCGACGCAACGGCCTCGACGTGGTCGTCTTCGCGGAAGAGCAGATCGTCCCCTGGCACCTCGAGGACGGCGACGAGGAAGGGTAATGCTCCTCTACCTGGCCCGGCACGCGCAGACCGCTTCTTCCGCGGTCGACTCCTTCAACGGGCGCGGCGAGCTGCCCTTGACCGACCATGGCCGGGAGCAGGCGCGACGGCTCGGCGTGCGCCTCGCGGGCGTCAGGTTCGCGGCCGTCTATCGATCGCCGCTCGGGCGTACGGCGGAAACTGCTGCGCTGATCGCTCCGCGGATGAAGGCGGATGTGCTGCCGGGACTCTCGGAGATCGATTACGGCCGGTGGGAAGGGCTCACTCCGGAGCAGGCGCGCGCGATCGACCCGGCGCATCATGCGGCGTGGGTCGAGGATCCCTCCGCGGTCTCACCGCCGGGTGGCGAGACCGTATCCCAGGTCGCCGAGCGGGCCCTCGCGGCGCTGGAAGAGATTCGATCGCGCCACGAGAGCTCGGCCGGTCCCGTGCTGGCGGTCTCCCACAAGGCGACGCTGCGCATCCTCGCAGCCGCGCTCACCGGCGGGCCGATCGGGAAGTACCGGATCCGCTGGGCGCAGGACGAATGCGCGCTGAATGTCGTCGAGCTCCGCGCCGGCAAGGAGCCGTTCCTCCGCCTCTGGAACGACACTTCGCACCTCGGCGCCGATCCGGGGGCGACGACGCGATCCGGCAAATAGTTTACCGGCGCTCGAAGAGGAACGCGCAATCCTCCTTGCGCGCGCCCGACGCGTCCGCGACGGAGAACTGGCGGCGCTTGCCCAACGTCGAAATCCCGTACATCACGGCGCTGCCGTACTGCCCCGACTTGCTGACGGCGTAGAAGCTGATGTCGAAGTTCGGCCGCCCGTTCGCGAACTGGAGGCGCTTCTCCCGGGTCGTGCGGGCGATCCGCTCCAGCGTCATCAGA
>VBKI01000101.1:33106-33763 GCA_005879535.1 Deltaproteobacteria bacterium
ACCAGAAGATTCGCCTCGCCGCGGCCCGTGCTTCCCGCGGACCCGACATCGTTGTCGGTAAAGCAGCCCGCGCCGACGATCGGCGAATCGCCCACGCGGCCCGGCATCTTGAAGAAGAGACCGCTGGTCGAGGTGCAGCCGGCGACATCTCCCCGGCCGTCCACGGCGGAGAGATGGATGGTGCCGCCGCGCTGCGGCTTGCGGAGCTCGTCCCAGCCGAACTCCTCGATGAACTGCTTGACCTCGGGCGGGTACCGATCGGGCTGCGGCTCCAGCCACTTGTCCTTGTCCGAGAGGTTCTGCTTCCAGAACAGCCACACCTTGCGCGCCTTCTCCGTGAGCAGGTTCTCGGTGCCGAACCCGTTCATCGTCGCGAAATGTCGCGCCCCCGGTCCGACCAGGAGCACGTGATCGGTCGTCTCCATCACCAGCCTGGCGACCTTCGTCGGGTTCTTCACCCCTTCGAGCGACGCGACGGCTCCCGCGCGGCCGGTCGGTCCGTGCATCACGCAGGCGTCGAGCTGGACGACGCCGTCTTCGTTGGGAACGCCGCCGTAACCCACGGTCATGTCGGTGGGGTCGTCCTCGACGAGATTGACGCCGGCGATCGCCGCGTCCAGCGGGTCGGCGCCCTCCTGCATGCGGCGCACGGCAAGC
>VBKI01000101.1:33798-59178 GCA_005879535.1 Deltaproteobacteria bacterium
GCCGTTCCCAGCAGCTTCCTTCTCGAGAGGGTCATTCCCGTTCCAGTGACGCGACGTCGCGCCCGGTTTTCTGCAGCATCAGGAGATTCCCGGCGCGTCGCGCCCGGTGAAGGTGAGGATCAGCTCGCCCACGCCGCCAGCTTATTTCACGGGCGACGCGCAGGCGCGGCACTTTCGCGCCTCGAGCGGAATCGGCTCCAGGCACTCCGGGCAGCTCTTCGTCGAGGGCGCCGCCGCCGGTTTCTCCAGGAAGGCCTTGGTGAGGAGGAAGACGACGAGCGCGACGACGAGAAAGTCGAAGATGCGGCCCACCAGGTCGCCGTACTTGATCGCGTTCTGCCCGGAAAGGACGAGCTGCGCGTTCCGCCATTCGCCGCCCGGCAGTACCAGGCCGATGACGGGCATCAACACGTCCTCGACAATCCCGGAGACGACCTTCCCGATGGCGGCACCGATGATCACGCCGACGGCCAGGGCGAACGCGTTCTGCTTGAGGAGGAACTCGCGAAATTCCTTCGTAGTCTTGGTCATCATGACGACCCCTTCGCACGACCCGGAAAGCAGAGCAACGCGGTTGTGAGGGGCAGGTTTGCGTGTTATCCCCAGCGCGATGGATCGACCGCAGATTTCCGTCGTCATTCCGCTGTTCAACGAGGAGGAGAACGTCAGGGCGCTGCTCGAGGAGCTCTTCGCCGAGCTGACGAAGCTCGGGCGCAGCTTCGAAGTAATCTGCGTCGACGACGGCTCCCGCGATCGGACGTTCCAGGAGCTGTCGCGCATCGCCGCCGAACGTCGCGAGCTGCGCGTCATCCGCTTCAGGCTGAACTTCGGACAGACCGCCGCGATGAGCGCCGGGATCGAGGCGGCCCGCGGCGACGTGATCGTGCCGATGGACGGCGATCTGCAGAACGACCCGGCGGACATCGGGAAGCTGCTCACCAAGCTCGATACCGGATTCGACGTCGTCTCCGGCTGGCGGAAGAACCGCCAGGACCGGGAGCTCGGACGCAAGCTTCCCAGCCGCATCGCGAACCGGCTGATCTCGGCGATCTCGGGGGTGCGCCTGCACGACTACGGCTGCTCGCTCAAGGCGTACCGCCGCGACGTGCTCCGGGACGTCAAGCTGTACGGAGAGATGCACCGGTTCATTCCCATCTATGCTTCCTGGCAAGGCGCGCGCGTGAGCGAGATGGTGGTGAACCACCGCGCCCGCCGCGCGGGCCGGTCGAAGTACGGGCTCTCGCGCACGTTCAAGGTGGTGCTCGACTTGATGGTGGTGAAGTTCCTCGCCAGCTTCGCCACCAAGCCGGTGTACGTCTTCGGAGGTTTCGGGCTCCTCTCCTTCGCCTGCGCCGCGGTGGCGTTCCTTTGGGCGCTTTACTACAAGGTCGCGGGGCTGAAGGACTTCGTCGAGACGCCGCTGCCCCTCGTGACGGTGATGTTTACGCTCGTCGGCGCCCTCAGCCTTCTGATGGGGCTGCTCGCCGAGCTGGTGGTGCGCACCTATT
The DNA here is from genome assembly GCA_005879535.1 of Deltaproteobacteria bacterium. Taxonomy (NCBI): domain Bacteria; kingdom Pseudomonadati; phylum Myxococcota; class Myxococcia; species Deltaproteobacteria bacterium. The sequence goes on from VBKI01000101.1 coordinate 35,307, forward strand.
ACGAGTCGCAGGACAAACGACCCTATCTCATCGCCGAGGAGCTGAACCGGCCGGAAAAGCCGCTGCCCAGGGCCGTGGGGCACTGATGTGCGGAATCTGCGGCGATGTCGATCTGGACGGAGCTCCGGACGCGGAGGGCGTGCGCCGCGCTGCGCGGGCCATCGCGCATCGCGGGCCTGACGCGGACGGGTTCTTCTTCGACGGTCCCGCGGCTCTGGGCCATCTCCGGCTCGCCATCCTGGACCTCGAGTCGGGCGATCAGCCCATGGTCCGCGACGGAGTCGCCATCGCGTTCAACGGCGAGGCGTACGACTTCGCCGCCCTGCGCGAGGAGCTGAGCGGCAAAGGCCATCCGTTCACGACCCGCAGCGACACCGAGGTGGTGCTGCGCGCGTACCTGGAATGGGGCGAGGAATTCGCCGAGCGCGTGCACGGCATGTTCGCGCTGGCCATCTGGGACTCGCGCAGACGGAAGCTCGTGCTGGCGCGGGACCGGCTGGGAAAAAAGCCCCTCTACTACTTCGTTCGCGGATCGCGCGTCATCTTCGGGTCCGAGCTGAAGGCGCTGCTGGCGCATGGGGCGGTCCCGCGCGAGCTCGATGCCGAGGCGCTCGTGCAGTACCTCGCCTGCGAGTACGTCCCGGCGCCGGCAAGCATCCTCCGCTCGGTCCGCAAGCTGCCCGCGGCTCACGTCGCCGTCCTCGACGAGCGCGGGTTTCGCCTCCGCCGCTACTGGCAGGTGCCGCCGCCGTCGCACGAGCGGATCACCGCCAAGGACGCGGCGCAAGAGCTGTTCCGCCTGCTCGACCGGGCGGTCGCGAAGCGCCTGGTGGCGGACGTGCCCGTCGGCGTCTTCCTCTCCGGCGGGATCGACTCCACCTCGATTGCCGCCCTGGCCGTCCGGCACAAGAAGCCGCTGCAGACGTTCTCCATCGGATTCGTCGAGGAGAGCTTCGACGAGTCGCCCTGGGCGCGGCTCGCCGCCGAGCGGCTCGGGACCGACCACGTCTCGGAGAAGTTCTCCGGACAGGATTGCCTCGACCTCATCCCTGCCGCCGCCGCTCAGCTCGACGAGCCTTTCGCCGATCCGAGCTTCCTTCCCACCCTGCTGCTCTCGCGCTTCACCCGCAAGCACGTGAAGGTCGCACTCGCCGGCGACGGCGGAGACGAGCTGTTCGCAGGCTACGATCCTTTCCTGGCGCATCGGCCGGCGTCGCTCGTGGCGCGGTTTCCCAACCCGGTCCGCGCGGCACTGCGCACCGTCGTGCAGCACCTTCCCGTCTCGTCGCGAAACATGAGCCTCGACTTCCGGCTCAAGCAGTTCCTCCGCGGCGTCGACGCCGAGCCGTCGCTCCGCCACGCGTCGTGGATCGCCTCGTTCCTCCCTGCGGAGATCGGCAACGTCCTCGAACCCGGGCTGCGGCCGCTCGCCTCGCCGGAGGTCGCCTTCCGCCAGGTGCTCGACGACGCGGTGCTCGGCGGCGCCGCTGCCGGCTCCGTGGACGAGGCCCTGCGCTACTATCTCACCCGCTATCTCGCGGACGACATCCTGGTGAAGGCAGATCGCGCATCGATGGCGGCGTCGCTGGAACTGCGCGCGCCGTACCTGGACACCGACGTCGTCGAGTTTGCTGCAAGGCTGCCGTGGCGTCTGAAGATGTCGCTCACGCGCACGAAGCTGATCCTCAAGCGCGCCCTGCGCGGCGTGGTTCCGGACGAGATCCTTGCGCGCCCCAAGAAGGGATTCGGCATCCCCGTCGCCGCCTGGATCCGCGGTCCGTTGCGGCCGCTGTTCGAGGAGATGCTCTCCGAGCGCGCGCTGCTCGCCGCGGGCGTCTTCGATGTCGCCGCCGTCCGCAAGCTCTTGCAGACGCACCTCGACGGTCGCGCCGACCTGCGCAAGCCGCTCTGGACGCTGCTCATGTTTCAGCTCTGGCGGAAGCAGCACGCGCAGGCCGTATCGCTGCGGAGCGCCGCTTGAGGCGCATCCTGGTGACGGGCGGCGCAGGCTTCATCGGCTCGCACCTGGTGAAGGCGCTCGCGGATCGTGGCGACGAAGTCGCCATCGTCGACAACTTCGACCCGTTCTATCCGGAGCGTCTGAAGCGGCGCTCGCTGGACGGGCGCGCGCGACTGATCGAGGGCGATATCCGCGACCAGGACGCGATGAGCCGCGCTTTCGCGGAGACGCGGCCAGAGCTGGTCGTACACCTGGCCGCGCTCGCCGGCGTGCGGCCCAGTCTGGAGCGGCCGGCGGCGTACATGGACGTCAACGTGCGCGGGACTGCGTGCCTGCTGGAGGCAGCGCGCGGGGCGGCTGTGCGGCGGTTCTTGCTCGGCTCGAGCAGCTCGGTCTACGGCGCGCACGCGCAGGCCCCATTCCGCGAGACCGCGCGGATCGATTCTCCGGAGAGCCCTTACGCCGCGAGCAAGGTCGCGTCCGAGGTGCTGGCGCGGACGTTCCACAACCTCTACGGCATCGAGGTCGCCGCGCTCCGTTTCTTCACCGTCTACGGGCCGAGGCAGCGGCCGGATCTCGCGATCCACAAATTCTCGCGCCGGATGCTCGCCGGCCAGCCGCTCCCGTTCTTCGGCGACGGTTCCACGCGGCGCGACTACACCTGGGTCGACGACATCGTCTCCGGCGTCCTCGCGGCCTGCGATGTCCCGCTCCGGCACGACGTCTTGAACCTCGGCGGAGCGCACACCACCTCGCTCGCGGAGCTCGTCGCGCTGCTCGAAGAGGCGCTCGGCGTCCGGGCCGTCCTCGACCGCCAGCCCGCGCAGCCGGGCGATGTGCCCCTGACCAGCGCGGACGTGACGCACGCCAAAGAGGTCCTCGGGTATGCGCCGCGTACGCCGATCCGCGCCGGTCTGAAGAAGTTCGCGGAGTGGATCCGCGGCGAGGGTCAGAACTGGGTCTAACGCTTCCCCTGAGGTCCCTCAACGCACGCCGAGGAGCTCCACCTCGAACACGAGGGTCGCATTGGGCGGGATGACGCCGCCGGCGCCCTGGGCGCCGTAGCCCAGGTCGGGGGGAATGGTGAGCTTGCGTTTGCCGCCCACCTTCATTCCCTGCACGCCGTCGTCCCAGCCCCGGATCACCTGGCCGCGTCCGAGGGGAAACTGAAACGGCTGCCCGCGGTCCTTCGAGGAATCGAATTTCTTTCCGTCGGTGAGCCACCCGGTGTAGTGCACCGATACCAGCTTGCCCTTGACCGCTTCGGCGCCCGTTCCCACCACCACGTCCTCGATCTCCAGCTTTCCGGCCAAAGTTTCCTCTCAGTGCTGGACCAACGGTCCGGGAGCGGAAGATTCGTCGTCCGGGAACGGCATCTCTCCCGGGAGCAGGCGGTACACTTTCACCGCCTCGTGGTCGAGGACCCGCTCGACGTGCCACGGCACGCGCCGGGAAAGGTTGGCCACTGCGTCCTGGTTGAGGAAGTAGAGCCGCCCCGCCTGGACGACCACGTAGCAGATGCGGCCGGTGTGGCAGGCCTGACCGCGGCGGACCAGCGAGAGCCGAAGATCGTTGCGGCCCGTCGCGCCGGTGTAGAGCCGGGCGGGCCAATCGATCTCGGTCGACAGCTCCGCGTCGCGCTCCGCGTGCGCAGCGACGTACTGCACGGCCTCGCGAAAACCCGCGTCGAAGTAATCGCAATGAGGAAAATACCAGTCGACCTTCGCGTCTCCGCCGCCGAGCGGCGAGATGTAGGCGCGGTAGTGCGGCGCGTGCGCCACCGCCGCTACGGCTTCGGTTCCTGGAAGGAGCAGGATCGCCGCCGCCCCCGTCGCCCAGCGCGCAGCCGGCATCCGGAGTCGATCGAGGACCTGGGCCGCGGCTGCTCCCGCGAAGATGAGGAACGCCGGCAGGACGCTGACGAAGAAGCGGCCCCATTTCGAGCCCGAGAGCGAATGAACCAGGAACCAGATCGCCACCCACGAAAGCATCAGCCTGTGCGCAGGCCGGCGTTGCACCACCGCAATGGCGAGGCCCGCCGCCGCGCAGAGGAACGTGGCCGGAGCGAGCTTCACCGCGGCGAACACCGCATAGAACCAGGGTGGCGTTCCACCGAGGCCGTACTCGAGGAGGTTGTGGTAGATGCGCCCCATGAAGAAGAGCGATCCGTGCACCGTCTGCTGCCCGGTGGTGTAGCTCTTCGCGTATTCCCATGTGCTGGGCAGGAACGGCGACCAGTTCACGCAGACGAAGAACCCGAACGCCACCAGGATCAGCTGCAGCCACCGCCGCGCGGAGAGGCGCCAGCGCGTCTGCGGCCGCACCCAGAGATAGAACGCCACCGGGATCGGCGTGAGGAAGAAGAAGTACTTCGAGGCGAGCATTCCGGCCAAGGCGGCCGCGCCGCCGTGCTCCCAGCCGCGCGGGTCGCGCCCATCATCGGCTGCGGCCTTCGCTTCCGCCATGCACCAGAGCAGCAGCATGAGGAAGATGCCGAGCAGCGTGTCTTCCTTCGCCACGCGCTGGTAGCCGACGAGCGTCACGGAGCAGGCGGCGAGGGCGGCAGACAACAGGCCCGCCGTCCGGCCGAACAGCCGCCGCGCCAGAAGCGCCACCACCAGGACGCCGACGCCTCCCGCGATGGCGTTAGGAAGGCGGGTCATCGTCTCCGGCGCCCAACCCAAGGGCGAGCCGACGGCGATGGCCGCGGCGATCAGCCACTTCATCAGCATCGGGTGCTCGACGTCGTCGCCGGAGAAGACGCCGTGCAAGTACCGATTCGCCGCCAGCCACTTGTGCACTTCGTCGTCGCCGAAGCCCTCGGCGGAGAGGCCGCGCAGGCGCAGCCAGAGCGCAAGCGCGACCAGCACGGTGAGAACGACGGCGGCCGCCCGCCCCCAGGGTGCGGTGCGGCCGCTCAAGTGCTCGGGAACGTCCTCCATCGCGCGGAGCCTTCTACCTGCGAATCGGTGTCTCTGCCAAGGACTGGCGCATTTCACTCCAACCGTTAAGCTGCGGCGTACGCGTGGTCCGCACCTCGTCCAGCCTGGCGGCGCTCTGCGTGGTGCTCCTCTCCGCAGGGACCCCGGCCGACGAGACGCGGCCACTCCAGACGACGCCGATCGACGTCCACTCCTTTCGCGTGCTCGAGAGCTACTCGGGCCCGGTGAGCTACTACAAGATCGTCGAAGACCCCGCGCAACCCTTCATCCGCGCCGTCTACCGGCCGCCTCTCGAGACGGTGACCCTCGGCGCCGAGGTGCCGGACGCGCTCCGCCAGCGGACGAAGCGCGTCCGTTGGAAATGGCGCGCGCAGGTGCTGCCCAAGGGCGGAAACGAGTGCAAGGGCGGCTTCGGCGACTCCGCCGCGGTGATCTACGTGTCCTGGAAGAGCGGTCTGAAGTGGTACTCGATCAAGTACGTCTGGAGCTCGGAAGCGGAGAAGGGCCGCATCTGCGATCAGAAGCGCAACCTCTTCGTCGTGCAGGACACCGTCATTCTCGAAACCGGCGGCCCGGTGGGCGAGTGGCGCGAGGAGGAGATCGATCCCTCGACCGAGTTTCGCGCCCACTTCGAAGGCGGCAACCCCAATGCCGACGTTCCCGACCTGGTCGGCGTCGGCCTCATGAGCGACGGCGATCAGACGAAGTCGATCTCGGCCGCCGACTACACGGGATTCGAGCTCAGATACTGAGCGCCTCACCCCGGATCCAGCTCCGGCGCGACGTGCGCCACGTCGGGCAGCTCGGGCGGACGGAAGCGGAACAGGCTCTGCTTCCCGAACAGCGTCTCTCCTTCGAGCACCAGCACCAGCGCGCCGCCGACGAAACCCGGCACCACCTGCGTGAGGTGATAGAGGAAGATGAAGGCGAGCGCCGTCTCCTTCGGGACTCCGAACGCGATCAGCGCCAACGTCCCCCCGGCCTCGAACGATCCCGCGTTGCCCGGAGAAGGGACGGCGGTCGCCACGTTGAAGGCGGTGAGCGCGGCGAAGGCCTGCATCGCGGTCAGGTCGAGGCCAACGGCATGGCCCGCCACGGCGATGACCATCGTTTCCCACAGCCAGGGGAGGGGCGCGATCACCGTCTCCACCAGCAGCAGCCGCTTCCAGCGATTGGCGGCGAAGCCGTCGCGCAGGTTGGTCAGCCAGCGCGGGCCGCGGCGCAAGAGGCCGCTGCCCATCAGCGCGAGCAGGATGCCCACGCCGACGACGACGCTTCCGATCAACAGCAGCGCCCGGAACAGCCACGCAGGCGGCGACCCGAACAGGCAGAGGATGGGAAAGGCCGCCACCCATCCCCACTTGTCGCTCCAGAAATCGACGATCTCGGTGCCCAGCAGCTTGGCGCGGGAGGTCCCGGTGCGCTTGCCGAGGTACTGCACGCGGAGCAGATCGCCGCCGCGCGCCGGCAAGAGGACGTTGAAGAAGAAGCCTACCATCAGCGCGCGGAACGCCTGCCCGTAGTTCAACTCGAGCACCGGGCGCATCACCACCCACCAGCGCAGCGCCTGCAGCGCCATCAGCACCAGGCCGCCGAGCGCGGCGAGGAAGAGGGGCTCGTCGGCGATGCCGTGGAGGGAAGCGACCAGCTCTCTCTGCGAGATGCCGAGATAGAGAACGATCGCTGCCGCCGCCACCAGGCCGGCGAAGAGTCCGGCGACCGTGCGGAGCCACAGCCGATCGGTCACAAGAGCCCCGTCAGCTCGCCGAGGCGGCGCATGGTGATCGGCGCTTGGGGCTCGGAGCGGCAGGCATCGAAGCAGGCCCCGCAGTTGGGCCCTTCGTACGCGCCGGGCAGGAACTCCGAGTAGTGCGCTACCGGCGCGAGCTCGGCGCAGGGCTGCACCATGCCCTTGGGCGAGACGTGGATCATGATCTTGCCGGCCTTGCAGCCGTCGATCTGCCGCTTCTCGTAGAACTCCGGCAGCGTCTCGAAGAAGTAGTCGGACGTCATCACGTTTCCCAGCTCGCGCTTGAGCTGGATGATCCGCCGGCATACCACCTTGAACTCCGACATCTTCTCCCTGGACACCATGTGCGACTGATTGCCGTTCTTCAGGTCGTTGTAGCCGGAGAAGCAGATGTTGATGCCCCAGCGGTGCGCGAGGCGGATGAGCGGCTCCGCGTCGTTCATGTTGTCGACCATCAGCATCGACGCGAAGGTGAAGCAGCTGTACCCGGCCGCGACCATCTTCGGGATGGTCTGCTCGAGGCGCTCGAAGAGTCCGGGGATCCCGCGCTCCCGGTCCTGACGGGCGTCGGGATAGTTCATCGAGATGTTGATCTGGTTGACTCCCGCGGCGACCAGCTCCTCGATCTTTGCCTCGGTGAGGAATCCCCCATGGGTGAGCACGGTGATGTAGCGAAACCCGGGCAGCTCCTTGATCTGGCGGACCAGGGGCACGAGGTCGCGCCGGAGCATCGGCTCGCCGCCGGTGAACACCACCACCAGGGGGTCGAAGCGGCGCACGACGTCGGTGAAATCCGTCATCTCGTCGCGATCGCTGATCTTCCAGTAGTCGCAAAAATCGCAGCGAGCGTTGCAGCGCTTGGTGACTTCGATGGAGACCGTGAGCGGGCGCTTGTTGAAGGTGACGTCGAGGAACTTGCCCGCTGCACGAAGCTTTTCCAGCGGGCTCAAGGCTATCTTCATTCCGTACCCCTGAAAGCGCGCACCGTTAGCATCTGGTCATCGTTCTGGCAACGTTTGACGCATTGCGCGGTGAGACCCATGCGGAGACTGCCCTCATCCGTGGCCGGACACAAAAAAATCGATCACGAGGCGCGCGGCGGAGCGCCATGCGGTAGGATGGCTCTCCCCTTGCATCACAGATTCGAGGCGGCGGCGCTGCTCGGGTGGCAGCCGGTTGCGGCGCCATCGATCCGCGCCCAGCTCCGCCGAAAGCTCCTGTCGCAAGCCATCTTCGCCGCGGACGGCGGCGCGGGCTTCCGCCGCTGCGCAGAACCGGTCCACCGCTTCGGGGCGATCGTCGAGGATCGACTGCAGACGCGACGCGAACGGACCGACCGCGCGGCGAGCTTTGGGGGGCGAGGGAAGCTCCGACGAGGGGAGCACCGGACTCTCCCAGCGGAAATCTTCGTCGTTCCAGCGATCGCCACGTGGGATCCGCTTGCCGCGCGCGTCGAATCGCAGCTCCTCGCGTTCGCGCGAAGGAAGGGGCATGACGGGCAGCGCCCCTTTCGCCGGAGGCGGCGCATCCTGTTTCGGCTGTATCCGTGGGCGTTGGGCGTCGGGCGCGGCAGACTTCGAGGGCCGGGCCGACACCGGCTGCATCGGCTTCGGCGGCAACGTCGCCGGCACCTCCACGACCGCGCCGATCGCCTTGCGGAACGGCGACCGGCGAATGGGCGGCGCCAGCGTCTTCCCCGGTAGCACGGCGGGCGGCTTCGGCCGTTTCGCAGGCGGAGCTGCCGCCATGGCCGCAGGGGCGGGCTTCAGCCCGGCGGGATTCGCCGCGGCGTCCGCGGCTTCGACCGACGAGGTGTGCTGCTCCGCTTCGCGCACCATCGGCGTGAACGCTTCCGGGAGATTGGGTGGCCATTGCGGCGCGAGGCCGACGCGCTTCGCCGCCGCCGGGGCGCGGCGGTGTGCCGTGCACGTCTGCTCGAGCAGGCGCTTCCACCCCGTCTTGTGGCCCTCGGGAAGCTCCGCGATTCCGAGAGCGAATCGCGCCGCAACCACACCGGCGTGAAGCTCCGGCGCGCCCGAGAGCAGCTCCGCGACCCGCGCCTGCCCGACCGCGGAACCTCCCGCGTGCGCGGCGCGGGCGAAAGAGCCGGCCGCCAGCGTGATCTGGGCCGGCTCCCCTTCCAGATGCAAGGCTGCCGGCAGGCCCGCTTCGACCAGCCTGCGCGCCGCTGCTCCCAGGCGCGGGTCGGTGACGAGATCTCCGGCGCCGATGAACAGGTGGCCGACGAACGGCGCTTCGATGCCGGCCTCCATCAGGCAGCGCGTCGCTGCGAGCCGCGACCCTTTCGGGACGCGCAGATCGCAGGCGACTTCCAACAACACCGCGCCGGCTTCTCCGTACTCGGCCAATTCCTTCTGCTCGTGCGAAGGTGCCGGGAGCGCGTTCGCCAGCGCGGCCAGCGCACCTGTCTCGCGATGCCGAAGCTCACGCAGGTAGTCGTCGAGGGTCTTCCACTCGCCTGCCCGGTCCTGCCTCAACGTCGCCAGGATCCCCATCTACCTGCGTCGCCCCATCGTGGCGAGCGTCCCTCGGGAGAAGGCCCACAGGTGCAGCACGAAGGCGATTCCCCATCCGAGCGCGACCCATTGCACCCAGAACCGATCCGGAGAAAAGCGCCGGTTCAGGACGGCGCAGGTGAGCAGGCCCGAGATCATCACCAGCGCGTGGATGGTGAGCAGCGTGCGGTGGTGCTCGCGGACGAGGAACCCCTTGCCGGGCATGCGACGATTTCTACCGCGAAAAGGAGAGCACCGTCTGCCCTCGCGCGAAGTGATCGACGGCGCCGTGGAAGACCAGAACGCCGAGCAGGGCCAGACCGCCGCGGGCACCGCGCAGATGAGGCCGCAGGCGATCGAGGAGCGCGAGGGCAGCGGCGCATTCCATCGCAAACGGCAGGTATCCCAGGTAGCCCGGCAGCGGCATCTCGAACACCTTTGGATGATCAAAGAACGGGACCGTGTAGACCCATCCACGTGCGCATCGCCAGTTCAGCGCCTCCCACAGGATTCCCAGCGGCAGCCCGAGCGCAACCACGCGGACGGGGATGCGCATTCCGGAGAGCGCCTCGCAGATGGGCCAGAGAAAGATCCAGGCGAGCGGAAAGGCGTAGCGCGGAAACGCGAGCGCCAGCACGACCATGGCGACGCCGGCGAATGCGCGCCGCAGCCGTCCGTGCCGCAGGGGCGCCGGATGGGCGTCCGCAACATGCGCGAGGCCGAGTCGCGCCGCGGGGAGGACCGTGGCGAAGGAGACCAAACCGAAGATCGCCCCGGCCCATGGGTCGGGCGAAACGCCCACGTACCACCAGTTGCGCAAACGCAGATCGACGAGCTCGAAGACGTCCCAGAAGACGACGCTGGCAGCACCTGCCGCAAGCCAGTCCGGGGGCCCGCGCAAGGGAGACGCTCCCCGTCGCCAGCGGGCAAGGCCGTCGAGGGCGACGAGGACGCCTATCCAGGCGAGCGGAAACCGCAACAGGTCGACGCGCGCGCTGTACCGCGACGCGAGAAGGGTGGCGGCGACGAAAGCGGCGCCACAGAAGAACTGGATCACCGGGGGACCCTACACGAAGCGCGAGCGCCGGGTCCCCTGAGGAGGACCCGGCGCTCCGCAATCGCAGCTCGCACCCGGAGAGCGAGCCGCGCCCCGCAGCCTACTTGGGGGTGTTGCTGCTAGGGTTGGTATTGCTCGTATCGGTGCTGCTGTTGGACTTCGCCTTCGACTTCTTCGACGAAGTGCGGCCCATCACCTCGATCTTGTCCGCGCGGTTCGAGGCGGGATCGAAGCTGGCGCGAACCTGCGTGCCCTCGCGGATCGCCGCAATGCCGGCGGCCACGGGCTGTCCGCGGCGGAGGACCTGGGTCTGCGAGTCGACGGTCAGCGTCACGCCGCCAGCCGACTGGTCGAGGGTGATGCTGTTTTGATCGACGCGGGCAACGGAGCCGGTGACGGTGCGGAGGCTGCCCTGATCGGCGGTAGATCCGGACGCCGACGTGCCCATGCTTCCGGAGCTGCCGCTCTGGCCGGGCTGCGCGCTCGGGCTGGTCTGGCCGGGCTGCGCGCTCGGGCTGGTCTGGCCGGGCTGCGCGCTCGGGCTGGTCTGGCCACTCTGGCCGTAGGTCGAGCCGCTGCTGCCGCTCTGGCCGGTCTGTCCACTCTGGCCGGTCTGCCCACTCTGGCCGTAGGTCGAGCCGCTGGTGCCACTCTGGCCACTCTGGCCGCTCTGGCCGTAGGTCGAACCAGTGCCGCTGCTACCTGTGCCGCTGGTTCCAGACGAGCCCGAGCTCGACGTACCGGTGCCGCTCTGACCGCTCTGCCCACTCTGCGAGGAGCTGGTGCTGCCGGGGCTGCCGTAGGTGGAGCTGCCGGTGCTGCCCTGGTCGCTCGTGGTCGCGGAGCCGCTCGCCGTCTGCCCGCCCATCGAGCCGCTCGCGGAGCCCTGCGCGTTCGTATCCGTGCCGGTCTGATTGTTCGACGTGCCAGCCGTCGAGGTCGTCGCAGTTCCCTGCGTATTCGCCTGCGTGCCGGCCGTGGAGCCCGTCCCCTGGACTGTTCCGGACGTGCCCTGATCGGTCGACGCTGTTTTCGTGCTCTTGCTTCCACTGCTGCAGCCAAACACGAACGCGGCCGCCAGCGCGAGTCCATACACGTACCTCATTTTGCGCCTCCTCAAGGGGTTGTTCGCGGCGCTGGGATCTCGGGGCGCCGCACGCCGGGAAGTCCCGGCTGCCCCGCAGAGGTAGGCATCCCGCAGTCGCCGTGGAAGCGACTCGGACGCCCGCTGTCTTGCAACGGACGTGCTAGAAGGCGCTGTGCTCGCACGCTGTCCGAGCTGCCGCAATACATTCAGCACGGACCGGCCGGGACGCCAGGACTGTCCGATATGCGCCAAGCCGCTGATCGTCCCGGAACCGGCGGCGGCCGTTCCTGCGCACGACGCCGCGGCGGGGGCAGAGGAGCCCGCCGGGACGCCCTGGGAGCGGCGCGGAGAGCTCGGTTTCTGGACGGGTTGGCTGCAGACGCTGCAACAGGCGCTGCTGGAGCCGGGCAAGTTGTTCGCCTCGGCGCGGCGCGACCGCGGCGCCTCGCAGCTCGGCTTCGCCGTGCTCACCACGTCGGCGTTCTGGGCCATCGGGCAGATCTTCGAGAGGCTCTTGCTGGGCGGGCAACGCGAGCAGATGCGGCGGCTCGTGGAGTCGATGTCGCGCAACCGCGATCTCGGCCCCGTGCTGCGGCGAATGATCGACGTGCAGACGCAAGCCAGCTCTCCTGGGTGGGTGGTGGCGCTGGTGGTGCTCACGCCGCTGTTCAGCCTCGTGTTCCTCTATCTCAATGCCGCGGTCACCCATGGAGTCGCGGCGTTGCTGGGCCAGGCCAGGCGCGGCTTCCCGGCAACGTTTGCCGCCTGCGCCTACGCCTGCGCCCCGCTCGCACTGCTCGCCGTGCCGGCGTGTGGCTCGATCGTCGGCGTGCTCTGGCTAATCGTGCTGACGGCGATCGGGATGAAGATCACGCATCGGATCTCCGCCGGCGGCGCCGCCGCATCGGTGCTGGCGCCGTACCTCGTGCTGTGCTGCGTGCTGTTCGTCGCGTTCGGGGCGATGGCGCTGGCTTTGCGGGGCGCCCTCGGGCAGCCATGATCGTGCGCGCCGGCCGTCCTTCCGTTCACGCGCTCGCGCTGGCTTGCGTGGCTGCAGTCGTACTCGCAGCCAGCGCGCTCCTTCCAATCGACGCGCCGCCGTTTGCCCTCCTCGCCTGTCCGTTCCGGGCGGCCACCGGACTCCCCTGCATCGGCTGCGGCGGCACGCACGCCTTCCATTTCGCCGTCCGGGGACAGTTCCTTCTGGCGCTGTCGTGGAGCCCACTGGGCGCGCTCGCCGCCATCGCCGCAGCGGCCCACGTGGCTTGGACCGGGTTGCGCCTCGTCGGCTTCCCGTTCGCCCCACGGATCGAAGCGACGCCGGCGCTTCGCTGGACGGCCGCCGCCGCGCTCGCCGCGAACTGGCTGTTCGTCGTGTTGTCGGGACGCGCATGAGCTGGCTCTGGGCAGCGGGCGCGTATCTCTGCGGCTCGATCCCCTTCGGCCTGCTCATCGCCAGAGCCGTGAGCGGCGCCGACGTGCGGACCGTCGGCTCGGGAAACATCGGCGCGACCAATGTCGCCCGCGCCGCCGGACGGCCAGCGGCAATCGCGACGCTCGCGCTCGACGCCCTCAAAGGGCTGGTCCCCGTCTTGATCGCGTCGCGGACGGAGCAGGCCCCGCCCATGCTCGCTTCGGGCTGCGCTGTGGCCGCGGTGCTCGGTCATTGCTTTCCGGTCTGGCTCGGGTTCCGTGGCGGCAAAGGGGTCGCGACGGGCCTTGGCGTATCGCTCGCGCTTGCGCCAGGTGCGGCTGTCGCCGGCGCGGCGACCTGGGTTCTCCTCTACAGGCTGTTGCACATCTCCAGCGTCGGATCGTTGGCGGGCGTGGGAGTGGCACTCGTCGTCGCTGCGCTGACGGCCGACCGCGCCGCCGTCTACGGCCTGATCGGCGTGGCCCTGCTCGTCGTACTCCGACACCAGGCGAACATCCGTCGCCTGCTGGGCAGACGGGAGAGCTAGCCTCGGGACGACCGTGCCTTGTGCGCGCCTCGCGCGCGCACAACCGTGCAGGTAGCCGCTGCCGCACCGTAGGTGCGGCTTTGCGGCTATGGCTTGAGAGGAGAAGAGCGATGGCGACTTTCGATCGCAGCTACGGCACCACCACCCTGCCCAGCGAAGCTGACGCCCGCCTCGACCGTCCCATGCGCCTCGACTGGAGCGCCCTCTTTGGCGGCACGCTGATCGGCTGGGGCGTAATGCTGATCCTGGCATTGATCGCGATGATCATCGGTCTGGCGGTCATCGACCCGTTCGTCGCCCGTCCCGCCGCTTCCAACGCGGGAGCGGGCCTGTGGGGAGCCGTCAGCGCGGTCATCGCGTCGTTCGTCGGCGCGTTCGCCGTGGTGCGCCTCGCCGGAGACCGCCGCCGGAGCGAGAGCCTGATGCACGGCGCTGTTTCCTGGGGCATGTCGATGCTGCTCGCGGGGCTGATCGCGCTGTTCGTCGCCGGAGTCGCCGCCTTTTCCCGCACGCCGGTCAACAACACCACCCTGCACAAGAACACGCGCGGCCAGACCGCCGCGCTGGTCGAGACCACCGGTAACGGTCCCGTGGTGGCCATCTTCGCGGCCGGCGGCGCTGTGCTCGCGCTGGTCGGATCGCTCCTCGGGGCGCTGGCGGCGGCGAGTCGCTCGAGCGGCGTGCCGTTTTCGGACGAGTTCCGGCTGAAGCGCCGCTCCGGCAACGGCCATTCCGCGCGGAGCGCGCTGGTCACGAACGAAACTGAAGTGGGCCGTGACGAGACGACGATACTGCCGCCGACACACTGAATCACGACATGTCACGTCTGGAAGCGCAGCCGCAAAACCTTTCCTACGTCCGGCAGCGGCTATCCGATCGCTTCGTTGAATCCCTTCTCGAACAGCTCCGCAATCGCGTCCGCGCATTCCTGCGCCTGCTCGCCTTCGGCCCGCACCGTCACGGTCGTGCCCATCGGCGCCGCGAGCATCAGCACGCCCATGATGCTCTTCGCATTGACCGGCTGACCGTCCTTCACGAGGGTCACGTCGCAGGGAAACCGGTTGGCGGTCTGCACGATCAACGCCGCGGGACGGGCGTGCACGCCCATCTTGTTGCGGACCGTGCAGTTCTTTTCAATCGTCTCTTCCGCCATCCGCTTCTCTCAGCCCAATCCTTTCAATACCCGTGAATCGCCGAAAGCCACAACGGGCTCAGGCAAGGCGTGCTCCGAAGAGAAAACCCAGGCCGAAGGCGATGTAGACGGCGCGCGTCGCGCCCAGCCGGGGCAGCGTCGCCCACGCCAGCACGATGGTCGCCGCCACCAGCAGCGCATCGAAAGTCCCGGCGGCCAGCCGCGCATCGAGGACTCCGCGCGCCGCCACCGCGCCTGCGAGCGCGGCTCCGCATGCCTTCAGGAACGGGGTACCGCTCGACATGTGCGCGCGCGCGACCGCCTCGACGACGCCCTCCGCGCGCAGGTAGCCTGTCGTGAAGAGCCACAGCCGCACCGGCAGGTGAACGGCGTTGTAGAGGACGAGGAATACGGCCACGCAGCCCATGCCGAGAATCGGTTGCGTCGCGGCGGCAGCCAGCGCGGCCACGGGTCTGAGCGCCAGCCAGAAGAAGCCGTCGCCGAGCGCCGCGAACGGTGGACCGAGCGCGCTCTTGAAGCTGGATACTTCCTGCGGCGACGCCTCTCCATTTGCGACTCTCTCTTCGAGTCGCACCGCCCCGCCGAGGATCGCGGCCGCCAGATAGGGATGGCAGTTGAAGAACTCCAGATGCCGGGCCACCGCCTCCGCCCGCCTCGCTGGATCGGGATAGAGCTCCGCGAGGGCCGGCGCGATTGCGTCGGCAAAGCCAAGGTTCTGCATGCCTCGCGGGTTCCAGGCCGCCTGCAGGAAGAGCGAGCGGACGAACACGCGGGCGAGGCTGCGCACCGACACGCGCCGGGCGGGCCCGGTCGAAATGGCTGTGCGCATCATCCTGGGCCCCGGAACGCCAGCGTGATGACGATGACGGTGAGCGCGCAGACCGCCGCGAGCGCGGGTGCGCGAGGATCGCGGATTGCCCGCACCGCGCACGCCGCCGCGACGGCCCAGCCGAGGTGCCACGACTCCGCGAGCGCAAACAGCTCGATGGCCCTGCACTTCGCCCGCGCGAGCGCGAGCACCGGCGAGACCAGGACGCCGAGCGCGCAGATGCCCGCCGCCGCGCCGAAGGGCAGCAGCAGTCCGCGCAGGTTGACACGCGCGGCGGACGGATCCCCTCGCGATGCCCGCCGCACGGCCTCGTCCATCAACCGCGAGTTCAGCTCTTCCGCCGCCCGGTCCAACCGGCGTCCGAAGAGGGCGAGCGGCAACAGCAGGGCGAGGCCGAGCGCCGCCAGCGGCGCATCGACGCCGGTGCCGGCGGCAATTCCAGCGGGAACCACCATGGCCGTCAGCGCTCCTGCGAGAAGCGACTCGTTGTCCGGGAGGCTGCCGCCGAGGTTGACGCCGCCGAGGAAGAGCAGCTCGAGCGGGACGCCGAGGACGAGCCCGCCGCGGGCGTCGCCCAGCGCCCATCCCAGGATGGGAGCAAGAACGATGGGGCGCGAGAGCATGAGCTGAAGCGCCCCCTTGCGCTCGATCGCCGAGAGGCCGCCGACGAGCGCGGCGACGGCGGCGAGAAAGAACAGGTGCGCGGCGCCGCCGGGAGGGAGCGGGAGCATCCGCCCTTCTTTACACCCCGCTCAGGCCGACGCGAATCGCGCTTTGAGCTGGGGCAGCCGCAGCGGCGGCTCGGTGGGCACCGCGCGGACCTCGACGTGCGTTCCGGCCTGCGCGAGCGTCTCCAGCGCGGAGAGCTCCTCGGCATCGAGGAACACCGACGGCGACACCTGCCTGCGGCCTGCCTTGAAGTGGACGTTTCCGAGGTTGAGCTGCGGGAGCGGAACTCCGGCCTCGTGCAGCGTCACGGCATCGCGCACGTCGCGGAGCAGGACCAGCGTGCGCGCGGCTTGTGCTCCCCGGCCTCCCGGCCGCAGCAGCTCCGCGGCCGCCTGCAGGCGGACCACCTCGAACCGGATCCCCGGAGGGATCGCCAGCGTCATCGCCGACCGTGCGAGCACGTTTCCCGCCGCTTCGTCGTCGGCCACGAGGATCCCGTGAGCGTCCAGCGCCGGCAGCCAGGCCTCGAGCACCTGGCCGTGGACGAGGCGGTTGTCGACGCGCACGAGGGCGACGCCCGCGGGCGCCTTGCTCAACCGAGGCTCCGCAGCGACTTGCTGACGTGCCCGATGGAGCGCTGGCCCGCCTCCGCGAGGTCGTGCGCGATCTGGGCGATCGGTTTGCCGCTCGCGCGCAGGCCCGAAAGCTTGAGCAGCATGGGGAGGTTGATTCCCGTCACCACCTCGACCTTGCGCTCCGTCAGGAACGACACGCAGAGGTTGGTGGGAGATCCTCCGAGCAGATCGGTGAGGAGGAGCACGCCCTCGCCTTGATCGACGCGCTGGATGGCTTCCTTCAGATCGCCGCGCATGTCGGGGGAGGTGGCCACTACGCTCACCGCCGCCACTTGCTCGAGGCGACCGACCACCGCCTCGGCGGTGCGGATCATCTCCTCGGCAAGCTTGCCATGCGTCGCGACGACCACGCCGATCATGCGGCGCAATGTAACGCAGGCGGACCCGCCACGCAGGAAAGCTACTTGGAGACCTTCAACTGGATCTTCGGCCGCTCTTCGATGGCCGATGGCGGCAGCTCCCGGGCCGGCGCGCTGTGGATGCCGGGTGCGGCCGAGCGGTAGACGGCGACGGTGAGAAGCAGGAGGGGAAGATCGGTCATGAACACCGCCGCGAGCGCGCGCGACCGGCCGGCGCCGAGCAGATGCACGGCGGCAAGGGCGCTGGAGGTGAGTTTCGCGACCACGACGGACAGCATGGCGTGCCGCCGTTCGCGGGGGCGGGCCGCGGTGACGAGGCAGGCGGTGCCTGCGCCGGTCATCATCGCCACCGCGAGCACGTTCCAGAACGCCGTTTCCGGCCCGTACACGCCGAAGTCGGCGCCGGCGGAAGCGACTCGATATGTCCATTCGGGAAGAACGGCGAACGCGAGGCCGCCTGCAAAGTAGAGGAAGGCGAAGACCCGGCAGAAGGCGGCGAGCCTGTTTTCCTGCGGTGTGAGAGAGGGCTGCGCCACGCGGCCCTTCTACCACAGCAGGCCGCAAGCTAAGCGCATCTCATGACTTGTACATCGGATCACGCCGAGGGACGGCGGTGCCGCTGCAGGATGCGGTCGAACTCTGGCGTCTTCGCGCGCGCGACGACCAGCGACAACCTCAGATTCTCGCCGCCTCCGTTCAACTCGACCGACTGCATCTGGCCATAGGCGACGCCCATGCGACCCGAGTGCGCGAATCCATCGTCGAGTGAGAGGCGATAGCCCACGCAGAGGTTGTCGCCGTCGGGCGAAGGATCGAGGTCGAGCGACATCGCCAGCGGCTCGGTATGACGACCCGCCTCGGTGGACAGATTGAGGTGGACCGGGCGGCCCTCCTCGCCGACGAGCATCGGGCTCGCAAGCAGGTCCCCGGCGCCGTTGCGCACTTCGATGGAGTAGAGCACCGCGTCGGAGCGCCCCTCGTCCGGGCGCAGCTGGCCGAAGGTCATCTCCGCGCCGAAGAGGCCGAACACAACCCCCGCGAGAGCAGAGAGGATCCGCGCCATTCGCGGCGGGTGATGCATGAGGCTCCTCCTCCAAAAAACATCGTACTGTTTCAGGGCCCGCCCGCAAGGTCAAGGAACGGGCTGGTGCGCGGTCTTGCACAGCCGCCCATGGACCGGCTTTTGTTGCGCTTTACCAGGTCCTCTCAATAGATGTTCGTGTTCCGCTTGCTACCCGTGTAATCGAGCCAGACGGTCTTGAGGTGCGTGAAGAAGTTCGATCCCTCTTCGGCCATCTCCTTCTCCCCCACGCCGGTCGCCTTGATGCCGCCGAACGGGAGCTGCGCCTCGCCGCCAACGGTCGGCTGATTCACGTGGATCATGCCGACTTCCGCCTTCTCCACGAAACGCATCGCCTGGAAATAGTCGCGCGTGTAGATCGATGCGGTGAGGCCGAACGCGACGTCGTTCGCGAGCCGCACTGCCTCCTCCAGATCACGCGCGTGCTGGATGGCGAGGACAGGACCGAACACTTCGTCGCTGGCGAGCCGCGTCCCGGGCTGCACGGCGTCGAAGACCGTGGGCGCGACGAAGAACCCGTGCTCGTGCTCGGCGGAGGAGAGCCGCTCGCCGCCGCAGAGCAACTTCGCCCCTTCGCTGCGCGCCTGCGCGATCGCGTCGAGATCGGTGCGCAGCTGGCCGGCATCCACCGCGGGACCCATGTGCACCCCCGGCTGCATGCCATTTCCCACCCGCAGCTTTCGGGCGCGCTCGACGAGCGCTTCGGTCAGCTTCGGCGCGATGGAGGGCGTAGTGACGACGCGCGCAGTCGCCGTGCATCGCTGGCCGGTGCTGCCGAAAGCGCCCTGGACGATCCCTTCCACCGCCAGATCGAGATCCGCGTCGTCCATCACGAGCACCGGATTCTTGCCGCCCATCTCCAGGGTCACCTTCACGCCTCGCGCCGCGACGCGCTGGTAGAGACGCAGCCCGACTTCGTTCGAGCCCGTGAAGCTCACGGCCTTGATCCGCGGATCGTCGGCGAGCGCATCGCCGATGGCCCCGCCGGGTCCGGTGACGACGTTCAGCACGCCGGGCGGAAGCCCCGCCTCCATCAACGCCTCCGCGATCAGGTGCGCGCAGACCGGAGTCAGGGACGCCGGCTTGAGCACCGCGGTGCAGCCTGCCACGAGCGCCGGCGCCGTCTTCCAGACGGGGATGGCGAACGGGAAGTTCCACGGCGTGATCAACGCCACGGGGCCGACGGGCTGGCGCAGCGTGAGACAGAGCGTGCTGCGCATCTCCGACGGCAGCGTCTTGCCGTGCTGGCGGAAACCTTCGCCCGCATAGAACTCGAGGATGTTCAGGCCTCGCAGCACCTCGCCCCGCGCCTCGTTGAAGACCTTGCCCTCCTCGCGACAGAGCGCCTCGGCGACGAGGTCGACCCTCTCCTTCAGGATCGCGTACGCGCGGGCGAGGACCCGCCCGCGCTCCGGCCCCGGCGTCGCGGCCCAGCCGGGGAACGCCTTCGCCGCGGCGCCGATCGCCGCCTTCGCGTCGGCGGCACCACTTTTCGGGAAGTAGCCGAGGATCTCGCGCGTGTCGGCGGGATTCACACATGGGTCATACTTGTCGGTGGATGGCGGCACCCATGCGCCACCGATGAGGTTCTTCCGCCGCTCGTCGCCAGCCGGGATGCGCATGGAGCATCCTCTACGCCCGGACGGGAGCGGACTCAACGGGCGCCGGCAGCGGACGTCCAGCCGAGCCCTGGCGAGCAAGATTTTCCTTCGACGGCACGGCAAAAACGCGCGAAAGTGCGCGTTGCGGAGCTGGAACCTGGGTGCTAGCGTCCGCGCGCTTTTCCCCCTGACGCAAGGCATTCATGTTCAACGGGATCTACAAGCTCTTCTCCCGCGACCTGGCCATCGATCTCGGCACCGCGAACACGCTGATCTACATCCGCGGGATGGGCATCGTGTCGAACGAGCCCTCGGTCGTCGCGGTGCAGCAGGAAGCGCGGGGCGGCAAGAAGGTCCTTGCGGTGGGCAAGGAAGCGAAGGAGATGCTCGGCCGCACGCCCGGCAACATCGTCGCCATCCGCCCGATGAAGGACGGGGTGATCGCCGACTTCGAGATCACCGCAGCGATGCTCCGCTACTTCATCCGCGCCGCGCACAATCGCTCGACGCTGGTGAAGCCGCGCATCATCATCGGCATCCCGTCGGGCATCACCGAGGTCGAACGGCGCGCGGTCCGCGAGGCGGCGGAGAGCGCCGGCGCCCGCGAGGTCTACCTGATCGAACAGCCGATGGCCGCGGCGATCGGCGCCGGGCTGCCCATCACCGAGCCGTCAGGCAACATGATCGTCGACATCGGAGGCGGAACCAGCGACGTGGCGGTGATCTCGCTCGCCGGCATCGTCTACGCGAAGAGCGTGCGCGTGGGCGGCGACAAGATGGACGAGGCGATCATCCAGCACATCAAGCGCAAGTACAACCTGCTGATCGGCGAGAGGACCGCGGAGCTGATCAAGATGGGCATCGGCAACGCCTATCCGAGCGACGAAGTCCTCACCATGGACATCAAGGGTCGCGACCTGGTGGCCGGCGTGCCGCGCACCCTCACCGTCAGCTCCGATGAGATCCGTGACGCCCTCGCCGAGCCGGTCAACGCCATCGTCGAGGCGGTGAAGGTGACGCTCGAGCGCACTCCGCCCGAGCTCGCCGGCGACATCGCCGACCGCGGGATCGTCCTCGCCGGTGGCGGCGCTTTGCTCAAGAACCTCGACGCGCTGTTGCGCGAGGAGACCGGCCTGCCCGTCTTTCTCGCCGAGGATCCTCTCTCCTCCGTCGTGATCGGCGCGGGCAAGGCGCTGGAGGAGCTCGACATCCTCCGCCAGGTCTGCTCGCCAGCCTGAAAGGCGGCGTTAAGATGGGGAGCGGTGCTGACCGATTTCGCCAAGGAGCGGCTCTGGGGCGCCTACGTCGGTGAGATCGGCCGCTGCCGCAAGCGCGTCGACGAGCTCCGCGACAAGTATCCGAGCGCCTCCGTGCAGGAGCTGGCGCAGCGGCTGACGGACAGCAAGAAGGCCTGGGCATCCACCGGTGGCGCCGTCTCCGGCCTCTTCGGCATCGCCCTGGTCCCCGCCGATCTGGTCTTCGTCACCGTGCTCCAGCTCACGCTGATCATGGAGATCGCGCTGGTGCACAAGGTGAACCTCAAGAGCGACCGGGCGCGCGACGAGGTGTTCGAGGTCCTTGGTTACTCGAACGGCGCGGACACGGTGAACCTCGCGGGACGCGCGGGGCCGAAGGTGATCGCGAGGGTGGCGGAGAAGGTGCTCACCAAGCGCGGGCTGGCGCAGTTCGGACGGATCGTCCCGATCCTCGCCTCGCCCGTCGTCGCCTACCTGAACAACCGCGACCTGCAGCGCGCCGGAGCAGCGGCGGTGCGATTCTATGGCACCATTCGCCAGCTCCCCCGGCGCCGCCCCGCAGCGGCGGGGTAGCCGCGGCTACTTCGACCTGACGTTGGCGTCGAGGAACTTGAGCGTCTTGTTCCAGGCATCCTTCGCCGCCTCGCCGTTGAAGCGGCCGCCGGACGGATTCGCGAACGCGTGGTCGGCGTCGTACGCGTGGAATTCGTGCTTGATCCCGGCCTCGGTCAGCGCCTTGTCGAAGGCGGCCACCTTGTCGGGCGTGATCGAGCGGTCCTTGTTCGCCCAGATCCCCAGCACCGGTCCGCGCAGCGTCTTCAGCTTTACGACGTCCGAGATCGGCATGCCGTAATAGATGACGGTGGCGTTCACGTCCTTCGGGTCGTTGAGCGAGGCCTTGAGCGACTCGCCCCCGCCCATGCACCATCCGATGGTGGCGACCTTCGCGCCCTGAACGTTCTGCTTCAGCCACTCCAGGCCGGCTTCCTCGACCTGGTCGCCCCATTTCTCGTCCTTCGCCTGCATCAGCGCCGCCGCCTGCTTCGGGTCGGTGGCGACCTGCCCCTTGTAGAGATCGATCGCGAGCGCCAGGTAGCCCTGGCCGGCGAGTTGGTCGGACTGGTGCTTGACCCAGTCGTTCAGACCCCACCATTCGTGGATCACCAGCAGCGCTCCCTGCGGCTTCCCTTGCGGCCGCGCCACGTAGGCGTCGGACGTCTCGTTGCCGACCCGCAGCTTCGTCATCGATCCCTTCGGCGTCGGCGCCTGGCCGTCGAGCGGGTGTGGCAGCTGCGACATGGGAACGGATCCGTCCTTGCCGTCGGCGGTTCCGGCGTCTCCGTGGACGTGCGCCTGCGCGATCAGGGCTGCTGCGACGAGAATCATCATGGTTTCACCTCGGGGAGTAGACCGTCGGGTCCGGCACGCCGGCCTCGCGGAAGCCTTGCGCCCGCAGCCGGCAGGAGTCGCACCGGCCGCAGGCGCGGCCCTGCGGGTCGGGGTCGTAGCACGAATGCGTCATTGCGTAAGGGACTCCCAGCCGCGTGCCGAGCTCGATGATCTGCGCTTTGCTGAGCTGGAGCAGCGGCGCGTGCACGCGGTAGCGGGCCCGGCCTTCTACCGCTGCGGCGGTCGCCACGTTGGCCAGCTTCTCGAACGCCTCGACGAATGCAGGCCTGCAGTCGGGATAGCCGGAATAGTCGATGGCGTTCACGCCGATGTACAGGTCCTGCGCGTCCAGCGTCTCCGCATAGCCGAGGGCCAGCCCGAGCAGCACGGTGTTGCGCGCGGGAACGTACGTGACGGGAATGCCACCGCCGACGCCGTCCTTTGGAACCTCGAGATCGCCGGTCAGCGCGGAACCGCCGACGGCGCGCAGGTCCAGCGACACGATCTTGAGCGGCGCACCGAGCATACGCGCAACGCGCTCAGCCGCGTCGAGCTCGCGAGCGTGGCGTTGCCCGTAGCGCACCGCCAGCGCGTGGGGCGCGAAGCCGTCCTCTCTCGCGACCGCCAGACAGGTGGTGGAATCGAGCCCGCCGGAGAAGAGCACCACCGCCGGCCGCATCAGAACGGCGCTCCGGCGACGGAATAGGTGACCGAACAGGGCAGCGCACAGAGGCAGTCCGTCCCCGGGCCGGCGTCGTTCAGCCGATCCTTCAGCGTGGCGCTCACGCCGGTGACGAGCGGAAGGCCACCGTCGGGCCGCAGGGCGAACGGGGCGCCGGTGAGCAGGTACCCGTCGAACGTTTCCGCGATGTTGACGTCGCAGACGCACGCGGTTCCCTGGCCGAGGACGGGATCGCTGACGAAGTGGAACCCGCCGTCCGGGAGCAGGTCGCTCGTTCTCGCGCCGCCCTTCCCGGGGACGAGAAGCTGGAGCTGTGGACCGCCGTCCGCCGCGGTGGCGAGGCAAAGCGTCGAGCCCTTCACGCCCGCGTCGTTGAGCGCCAGCGGAACCGGACCGGCATCGGTTTGCGCGATGCATTCGCCCGCGTCGTGATCCGCGGTGAACGTCAGCGCGTACTCGCCGACCAGGTTGGTGTTGGGCGGACACTGCAGCCCGGACTGCTCGGGGCAGCCGGCGAGCAAGAGGAGGAGCGGGAGGGCG
The DNA here is from genome assembly GCA_005879535.1 of Deltaproteobacteria bacterium. Lineage (NCBI taxonomy): Bacteria > Pseudomonadati > Myxococcota > Myxococcia > Deltaproteobacteria bacterium. The sequence continues at coordinate 58,774 of VBKI01000101.1, forward strand.
ATCCGCATCAATTGGGGGCTTCCGCGTTGGAGGCGGTGCGCGCCAGCGCGGCGGCGGCGGCCTGCGCGGCGAGCTCGAGACGTGGCTCCACCTCGACGGCCTCGAGCACGGCCTGGCGTTCCCGCGGGTTGGCGATCAACGCTCCGGCCACGAGGTCGGCGAGGTCGCCGGGATCTGCCGCGCGTGCCGCAAGCTGGGCGAGCGCCTGGGTCTCCTCGTTCCGCAGCGCGGCCGAGAGGGCGAGCACGAGCTGCTTCAGATCGGCCGCCATCTGCCCCGCGCTGGGACTCGACCGCGAGGAAAACAGCGGAGTGGCGCGGACCCGGCGGTAGGGCTCCTCGCTCGGCAGCTCCTGCTCGATCGATGCCCGTTGCACGCCCCGCAGCACGACGTTGAACCGCCCGC
>VBKI01000102.1:0-7574 GCA_005879535.1 Deltaproteobacteria bacterium
ACGAATACGGCGGAGGAGTAAAGGTTGGTCACCGGCGGCCGACCTTGCAGGAAGATTCGCGTCACCAGACCGGCGGTGTGGATCAGCGCCCCGGCCACGAGAAGGGCGAACGCCGTCGGTTCGAGGACTGAGCGCTTCCAGAGCCAGGATGCGAACAGGGTCAGGAGGGCCAGGACGTAGATGACCATCCCTGCATAGAAAGGCTGCGCGCGGTTGAACAGGCGCTCCGAATCCGCCTGACCCAGCGAGTCCGGCCGCCGGGAAGCTGCAACTTCCCTGATCGCCACCACTGCGCGATTGAAGGCCTCCAGATCGTTCTCGTCGTAGGCCGAGGCGAGCCGTGCCAGGGATTCGAGGGCCGGATCCATCGTGCCGCTGCGCGCGGCGCCCAAGGCCTCGCCGACGCTGCGCCAGGCGTCCGCGCTTGCTCCCGCCGGCGGAGGGAGGGGACGGAAAGCCGCGAGCTCTGCAAGCTGCTCATGTCGTTGGCCGGCCTCGGGGGTTGCGATGGATTCGAGCTCCGAGTCGAGGCCCGAAGTACCGGGCATCTGCAGCGTATTCTGCAGACGGTAATAGAGGTAGATGCGCTGGAAGAGCGTGACGATGGCGCCCTGGAAGCGGGTGCGCTGTTTAGCGTCGATGTCGTGCGCCGCCGAGGCCTGACGTTGGACTTCGTCGAGGTGCGGCGCGAGGGTCTTGAACGAGAAATAGCGGGAGGAGGTCTGCTGCAGCCCGAGGAGGCCGAGCACCTCCGGATCGTCGATCACGAACACCGGCTGTTTCTCGGCGACGTCGGGCCGCAGCATGACGTCGAGCAGCCACTCATCGGGGCCCACCGTCCGGCCGAGGTGCTGGAAGCTCTGCTGGCCGCGGATGACGAGGAGCGAGTTCCGCGCTACGGAGTCGATCGGCTTGACCCGCCCGCCCTCGAGAACCGGAATGCGCCCGAATCCGTCGAGATCGAAACCACGAATCTTCGCGGGCGGCAACAGCGAGGCGCCCACGCAAGCGAGCGCAACCGCAATCACCATCCAGGGAACGACTTTGGTCGCGTTCATCGCGCCTCCAGTGGAGCCTGACGCCTCTTGAGCGAACGGAACAGGGCAAATGCGAAGTGCAGGACGAGGCCCGCTCCCACGAGGACGCACGAGATGTACGGCAGGAGCCACCCAGGGTTCTCCACCACCTGGAGGACTGAAAGCGTGTCGTTCTTCCCGAAGCTAGCCTGATAGAACGCCTTGCCGCCATATCGCAGAGGCTGGTTCATGTAGATGAGGACGTCCCGCTCCTCGCCAGCCGCTGGATTTGCAAGCTGCACCAGGCTGGAGAAGTTCTTGGGAATGTCGGTGCCGGGATAGACGTCGTGGCGGAAGTCCTTCAACGTCAGCGAGTACGGGAGATACTCCCGGCGCGGCCGCATCGAGAGCGTCCAAGTGCGGCCTTCGTGGATGAAGGACTGCGGCGCCCCAAGGGAGTTCGACACGAGCCACGTTCCATAGCTGCGTCCGTCCGCGATCGGCTCGACGTAGACGGCCCTGCGGTCGATTTCGTTGTCGCCCGATACGGGCGGCAGCTCGCGGACTTCGACGCTGGCCCCCACGCCCATGTTTGCCAGCGATCCGCGCGCGCCCGTTGCGGTCATCGCGAGATCCGCATTTTGGAAAAAGGACTTGACGTGCAGGGTGAGCGGCGTGCCTGGCAGCGCGATCGTCTTGCGGCTGGCGAGCAGCGACTCCGGGACGCCGTACACGTCGTCGTGCCGCGGGTCCGTCACGTCCGCGATTGCCAGTTCCATCTCCCGCTGGCTCTCGACGTAGTCGCGGGTCTGGCCTTCCTCGATTGCGAGCTGCGTTTCCACCTGGAAGGCTCCGGTGACGAACTCGCCCACGAACAGGAGGATGAGGCCGGCGTGGATCACCCAGAGCCCCGCCTTGCGCCAGCTCAGCTCCAGACGTCTCACTTGCGCAGCGACCAGGTTCGCCACGAGTACGAGACCGACCAGGGCGCCACCCGGGAAGACGGGGATCCTCACGTTCGATCCCGGCACCCGCAACCACACGAGGAAGCTGCGGATGTACGCGTTCACGGCGGGCAGCACGCCAAGAGTGACTTGCGCCAGCGTGCACGCCACCACAAGCACCATCAAGAGAGCGAGGCAGACCAGGGTGAGCTTGAGGGACGTCAACGCGTCCCAGGCCCGCCCACTAATTCGCGGCATCACGGCGGAGGCTCTGGAGGAGGCGAGTGAAATCCGATCGCACAGCGCCAACCGCACCGGCGTCCCCGAGCATCTTCAGGAACCAGGTGTTCCCGTCGACGGCCGCAAGCCCGGCGATCAATCGGCTCTTCTTCTGCCCTTCGCTCGAGAAGTCGTAGAACGAGACGGTCCCCGCCTTGGTGTTCAGCGACTTGCGCACGGCGGCGAGGCCAGGTTCATCGATCGGACCGAGGCCGATCTGCCCGCGCCAGCGGTTCACGTTGGCGAGCTCTCCTCCCGCCGGCCCCGGAAGAACGATCACCGAGACATCGACGGCACCGCCCGGCGGCTTCAGCGTCGCAAACCGCATTCCGCTTCCGACGCTCTCCGTCCATCCCTTTGGGAGCGTCCACTTCAGCGCGCTTTTGGCTTCGTGTTCCGGCGAGAGACGCACATCCCCCCGGCCGACGCCCGGCGAGACATTCACCGCCATGGCGTCAGGCGCTTTCTTCGCGCGGAAGTGGGTGACCTCTTCACGCCGGCAGCCGGTCGCGAGGAAGACCATCGAGGCAAGAGCGACGACCAGAAATTCGACTGCGATAGCGCGATAGGTTGAGGGTCGCATGAGTGCGTCCCAGTGCCACGGGCGTGCCAATCGGCGACAGCTCCAGCCCCACCGATTTCAGCTGTCGAAAGGGGAGTCGCGTCGACAGTGCGCGCAGATTCTGCGCGCACTGCGGGCAGTGACGCACGAGTTGCAGGCCTTCCGCGATGCGATCCTGCCCGATGGTCAGGCAGACTGGTACGCTGGCTGCAGGACGTCATGGAGGGACCGGAGGTCGACCATGCCCTCGATGCGCGCGAAGAACGGACCGCAGCCTGCCACCCCCGCCACGACGCACGTTTCCCGGATCATGAGCCACGACGTGATCACGGTGCGATCGGGCACGAGCGTTGACGTAGTCGCCGAGGTGCTGCTGTCGCGCGGGCTGAGCCGCGTCCCGGTGCTCGATGCAAGTGACCACCTGATCGGCATCGTCTCGAAGACCGATCTGGTCGCGCAGGCGCACGACGAAGGCGACACGCTGCAAGAGACGTCGGAGCCGTCCGCGCGAGACAAACAGCTGCACGATCTGCGTGGCTTTCACGTCCACAGCGAAGGCGCCGTCGTCGACGATGTAATGTCCCAACAGGTGATCGCGATAGACGAGACGGCAACTGTTCAGCGAGCAGCGCAGATGATGGTCGGCAGCCGGGTGCACGGTTTGCCGGTCGTGACGGCCGGCGGCAGGCTGGTAGGTTTTGTCTCGACCATGGATGTTCTGGCCTGGCTCTCCGGGCTGCGCTGACAACGGTCAGGCGGCGCGTGCAGAGTTTTCATCGGCAGCTTGCGCACGAAGGGTCACGACGGGGCAGCGAGCCTGGCGCACTACGAACTCGGCGACGCTTCCGAGGGCAACACGGCGCAGACCACCACGGCCATGCGTTCCCATGACGATCAGGTCGGCCTTCAGTCGTACCGCCGCGTCGAGGATGCCGGTCGCCGGCGACGCCGCGAGAAGTACCTCGGTCGTGGCGACGATGCCCAACTCCTCCACAACCTCCCGCAGCGCCGCGCGGACGGGAGCAATCTCATCTTCCGAGAGCGCGGGAACGACCCTGTCCGTGGCAATGACGGGGGTCGGGTTCAGGACATGGATCACGTGAACCGGCAGGCCGCCCAGCGACCGTTGCAGGTCGTTAGCCCAGCACAGTGCTTTCGCGGACGCCGGTCCGAAATCGTACGGAACGAGGATTTGTGGCTGCATGGATGACTCCCGGGTGAAGCGGGCCGTGGATGGCTCCAGCCGTCCGGGCCCCGCCCTAGGAGATCGCTGCAATCGCCGCGCCCTTCTGGAGGGCGCCGGGAACGCGGCGACTCTCATGAAGCATCCCGACGCACGCGTTGCGTTTCCTGCAGGAAATGCGCGCGTGCGCGATGGCTCACCTGAGGAACGCGAGCTGGCGCACGTCTTGCTCCCGATTCCCAAAGCATGGAGACGGTGCTGGTGCACATCGCGCTGCTGGGGTGGGAATGACCATCATCTGTGTCGGGATTTCGCACAAGCAGGCGCCCATCGAGGTGCGCGAGCGACTCGTCGTTCGGTCTGAGGAGCTTCCCGGGCGGCTCCAGGCGCTCCGCCGTCTTCCAGGCCTGCGCGAAGTCTTCCTCCTTTCGACCTGCAACCGGCTGGAAGTCTTCGCCGCCGCGGATTCGCGCGACGCCGCCGAGAAAATCCTACAGAGCCTCGATCCGGTCGCCATCGTAGCCTGCCGGTTCGATGAGGACGCTCTGCGGCACTTGTTTCGCGTCGCCGCCAGCCTCGACTCGATGGTCGTGGGCGACGCCCAGATCCTCGGGCAGGTGAAGGAAGCGGCGGCGCAGGCGCAGCGCGCGGGAGCGCTCGGCCCCGAGCTGCAGCGGGCGATCGCGCGCGCGGTAGGCACAGCGAAACGAGTGCGCACCGAGACGGAGATTGCCCGCGGAGCGCTCTCGCTGAGCAGCGTGGCCGTGGAAGTGGCTCACAAGCTCCTGGGTGACCTCCGAGATCGTTCCATTGCGCTCATCGGCGCTGGGAAGATGGCGGAGCTCGCCGCCCGCGAGCTGCGAGCGCAGGGGGTAAAGGACCTTCTGGTCGCGAACCGAACGGGGCCCCGGGCAGAAGCGCTGGCTCGCGAAGCGGACGGCGTCCCCCTGCCGCTCTCCGATCTTCCGGTGCTTCTGGTGCGTGCCGATGTGGTCATCTGCTCGACAGGTTCCGCCGAGCACGTGGTGACGCGCGAGGCCGTAGCCGCTGCGCTGAAAGGACGCCGGCACCGGCCACTGTTCCTCGTCGATCTCTCCGTCCCCCGCAACGTAGACCCGGCGGCGAACGACCTCGACAACGTCTACGTCTACGACTTGGATGACCTGGAGCGGGTCGCGAGGCAGAACCGGACACTGCGCGGGGCGCAGATCGGCAGGGCCGAGAAGATCGTCGAGGAAGAGCTGCGCGCCTTCATGGCGCAGGCACACGAGCGCGACGCCGTTCCGGTGCTCGCCCGGCTGCGTGCGCATGGTGAAGCAGTGGCGCGCATGGAAGCGGAGAGGACGCTGGCCGCGGCCCTGCGTGGGCTGGATGACCGGCAACAGAAGACCGTGCGCGCGATGGCGTCTGCCATCGTCAACAAGCTGCTGCACGGTCCGACTGCGCGTCTGCGGAACGAGGCTGGTCGCGGACCGCTGGCCGAGGCGGCAGCCGCGCTCTTCGGCCTCGAAGAACCATCGCAGTCCCAACCGGAAGCTGTCGTCCTGTCGCTGGCAGGAAACGGCTAATGCCACGCATCGCCTGGATGCACGAACGTCGTGGAGAGGTGAGAGATGGAACTGACCAATGAGGAACGGAGGCACATCCTGCGCATGCAGCACGCCCATCTTCGCCGGACGATCAAGGCGGCGCAGATGGCTGCGCGCGGCGCGCTGGCAGGGATGGCATCCGCCGGAGAGCTCCAAGTCGCAGTGAGCGCGCTCGAGCGCGAGCTTCTTGCTCACCTTGCCGAGGAGGAGCGGTTGCTCGAACCGATTCTCGCCAAGCTCGACGCGTGGGGGCCCGTCCGCCTTTCCCTGCTTCGCGCCGAACATGCCCACCAGCGGGCCGTGCTTGCGGTGCTGACCGGACGGTCGGCGTGGCCGGCCAGCTGGCTGGTCGCGGGCAGGACGTTGTCGATGTGCGACGATCTGATCACCGACATGGAGTTCGAGGATCGCGAGCTGCTGGACGAGAAATTGCTGCGCGATGACTTGATCCTGCTGGACGCCAGCGACGCCTGACGGTCAGCTGAGGACTTTGAGGAGCGCGCGCAAGGCGTCCGAGCGGGTGAAAATGCCAATCACGCGGCCGCGCTCGACTACCAAGGCAGACCCATACTTGTTCGCCAGCATTTCCTGCACCACGGCACGCACTCGGGCGCCGGGGACGACGGCGAACGGGCTTTCGGTCATCGCTTCGGACACGGGTTCCTTCGCAGGATCGACGCTCTTGAGGGTCTCGAGAAGATAGAGATCGCGTTCGGAGACGAGCCCCACCACCTGATCGCCCTTGAGCACGGGCAGGTGCCGCACGTTGCGCATGCGCATGAGCTTGTGGGCCTCGCGCAACGGCTCGTCGAGCTGGATGCAGCACGGGTCGGCGGTCATGAGATCGGCGACTTTCATCGGACCGCCATGCACGCCATGCAGAAACGCGCCTGCGGGACGGCCCATAGCCGCAGCTCGCCGACCGGTCCTGAACAGCGCTCGCACCTGCCGTAGGTTCCGATCGAGATCCGCAGCAGCGCAGCCTCTACCTCGGCGAGGTCGATGGTTTCGGCGCTCCGAAGCGCCTGCAGGACGTCGTGTGCTTCGAGGTCCGCGGCGCCGTCGGGGTGACACACCGCCTGCAGCTCTTCCTCGCTGCGCTCCAAGCGGGCCGCGACGGCGCCGATCTGCTCTTTGCGCGCCAGCAAGGCCTTGCGCGCAAGCCTTGCGCTGCGGATCTCGGGAACCCGTACCATCGCGTCCTCTGTCTCCTGCCCTCGCAAAAACCGTTCCACGCGGACGGTGATTGCTCCAATCATGTGCAGGACTTGCGTAGCATGGCTGCGGAGTTGCAAAACGATACCGTCATGCCGGAATCCCTCTTCGAGGAACTGAAGCGATACGTCGGATTCGGCGTCACCGACGAGCAGGCGCTGCGCACGCTGCATCCCGTCGCGCGTCCGCACTTCGATCGCATCAGCGAGGTGTTCTACCAGCGCATCCTCGAACACGAGGCGGCGAGGAAGGCCCTGGTCGAGGGCGAGAGCATGGTCGGCCGCCTTCGTCACACGCTTGTGGCATGGATGGACAAGCTCCTGACCGGTCCCTGGGACCAGGAATACTACGAGCTGCGCGCCCGCATCGGCCGCAAGCATGTCGACATTGCGTTGCCCCAACACTACATGTTCGGCGCGATGAACGTTCTGCGGCAGGAGCTGAACGCGCTGATCGACATTTCGTTCATCGCCGATGCAGGTCAGCTGCGCAATGTCCGGCTTGCGGTGGGCAAGATCCTCGATCTCGAGCTCGCCATCATGTTGCACACGTATCGTGAGGATCTTCTCTCGCAGCAGGCGCGCAGCGAGCGGCTCTCCACGTTCGGGCAGCTCGTCGGTTCCATCGGCCATGAGCTCCGCAACCCGCTCGGCGTGATCGAGAGCAGCCTCTATATCCTCCGCGGCAGGGTCGGCGCCGGCGACGAGCGGGCTACCAAGCACGTCGATCGCATCACCGAACAGCTGGGCATCGCCAACACCATCATCACCGACCTCCTGGATATGA
>VBKI01000102.1:7600-32287 GCA_005879535.1 Deltaproteobacteria bacterium
CGACGTGGTCGAAGCGGCTGCCCTGCAGCTGCACCTCCCCCTCGGCCTGGAGCCGCTCGCGCATCTTCCCACGGTTCGCGGCGACCCGTCCCAGCTCCGCCAGGTCTTCGTCAACCTGCTCCAGAACGCGCAGCAGGCAGCCGGGCCCGCTGCAGCCGTTACAGTCGACGCACAGGCCGGTCCAGCCGAAGTTGCCGTCGGGGTCTCGGACGACGGACCCGGTGTCGATTCCTCGGTGCGCGCGCGGCTCTTCGAGCCGCTGGTGACCACCCGCCAGAAGGGAATTGGCCTCGGGCTGGCGCTCGTCAAACGCATCGTCGAGAGGCACGGCGGGAGCGTGACTTATGAGCCACGAGGAAAAGGTGCTCGATTCGTGGTCCGGCTGCCGCGGAGCGAGCAATGAGAAAGTACCTGGTCGTCGACGACAACCGTGCCTTCGCGGAGAACGTGGCGGAGATCCTCCGGGATGAGGGGGCGGACGTCACCATCGCCGATGGGGGTCTACAGGCGCTGGAGCTCGCGCAGCGTTCCCGCTTCGATGCGCTCGTTACCGACATGCGCATGCCCGTGATGAGCGGCGCGCGTCTGGTGCACGAGATCAGAGGGGTCGACCCCGGGTTGCCGGCGATCGTGATCACCGCTTACACCGGAGAGAACGATCTGCTCGCCGCGAGGGAGGAAGGTCTGCTTGCCGTGTTGCCGAAACCCGCGCCCCTCGACAGGCTGGTCGAGCTCCTCCGCACCGCTCGGCGAGATGGCCTCGTCGCAGTCATCGAGGATGATTCCGCGTTGGCCGACAATCTCACCGAGGCGCTCCGGGACCGGGGGTTCTCCGCGGTCACCGCCAGATCCGTGACCGAGACAGATCGCCTGGGCGGAGTGCGCCCGTTCGCGGCCCTCGTGGACTTGCGGATGCCCGGCGCTCCGGACGGCGCGGCCTTGCATCGCCTCATGGACAGATTCCCGAATCTTCCGGTCCTGGTGATGAGCGCGCATGCCGACGCGCTCGCCCACGCCCGGGGGGTGCGTTGCTACACCAAGCCGATGGATACAGGCGAGGTGCTGAAAGCGGTGGAGGAGCTGTGGCGCTGACGCCGCGCGTTCTGCTCGTCGATGACAACGCGGCACTGGTCGACAATCTCCGCGAGACGCTGGAAGACGAGGGCTATACCGTGGCCAGCGCCGGCGCGGTCGCCCAGGCGCTGAAGGTGGCTGCCCCCGGGTTCGACGTGGCCTTGGTCGATTTGAAACTTCCCGACGGCGACGGAACCGCATTGACGGAACAGCTGCGCCGCGAGCATCCCGACGCCGCGATTGTCATGCTCACCGGAAACGCGACGGTGGAGACGGCAGCCGCCGCGGTACGGTCAGGCGCCTTCGCCTATCTGGTCAAGCCCTGCAGCACTCCCAACCTGCTCCTGACGCTGGAGCAGGCGCTACGCCACGTGCGTCTGCAGGCCGAGAAGCGCGAGCTGGCGCGGCGCGCCAACGTCGCGGAAAAGCTCGCAGCGGTGGGCACCATGACGGCGGGCCTGTCCCATGAGATCCGCAATCCGCTCAACGCGGCGTCACTCCAACTGGCGGTGCTCGAGCGCCGGGTTCGCAAGCTCCCCCGGAGCGATCAGGTTCCGCTGCTCGAGCCGCTCGAGTTGGTGCGCGACGAGATCGCGCGCCTCGAGCACCTGCTGCAGGACTTCCTGCAGTTCGCCAGGCCCCGCGAGCTGGACCCGCTCCCGCTGCCTCTCGAACCCATGATTGCAGCGGTGACGGATCTGCTCGCCGGTGATGCGGAGCGGCGGGGAGTACGGCTGGAACGGGAGCTTGCTTCGGACTTGCCGCGGATCCTCGGAGAAGACGAAAAGCTCCGTCAGGTTCTGATGAACCTCACACTCAATGCGCTCGAGGCGACGCCGGCGGGCGGCCGCGTGCGCATCACCGCGCGGACGCGCCAGGAAGAGATCTGGGTCGCCATCGAAGACAGCGGAACGGGAATCGACCCGCAGATCCGCCAGCGGATCTTCGAGCCTTTCTTTTCCACCAAGGCGAGTGGCTCGGGGCTCGGGCTGCCCATCGTGCACGCGATCGTGACGCAGCATGGCGGTGCAGTGGGCGTAGACGATTCGCCGCTGGGCGGGGCCCGCTTCTGGTTCACCCTGCAGCGCGCGGTCTGACTTAGCCCGCGGGCTCGACCTCGCCGTCGGTCTTCTCCCCCGCGTATTCCTTGAGGCGATACTGGATCTTGCGCACGCTGATCCCGAGCATTTCAGCGGCGCGCGAAGTCGAGCCGCCCAGCAGCTCGAGCGTGCGCAGGATGGCTTCGCGCTCGATCTCCGCCAGGGTCGCGCCTGGAATGAGCCCCGCGGCATCCCGCTGCGCGGGCCGCGGGCCGCGCAGCGTGGATGGAAGGTCGTCGGCGGTCAGCTCGGAACCCTTGCACAGGACCACCCCGCGCTCGATGGCGTTCTCCAACTCGCGGACGTTGCCCGGCCAGTCGTGCGCGATCATGGCGTTCAAGGTGCCGGGGGTGAGCCCGTTGATCTTCTTGCCATAGGCCTCGGCATACTTCTCGATGAAGTGCGCGGCCAGCGCGGGAATGTCTCCCCTGCGCCTGCGGAGCGGTGGGAGCGTCACCGCGACGACATTCAGGCGGTAGTAGAGATCCTCGCGAAAACGGCCTGCCTTGACCTCCGCAGCGAGGTCCCGATTCGTCGCGGCCACGACGCGAACGTCGACCTTGAGGGACTGGGTCCCGCCCACGCGCTCGAACTCGCGGGTCTGCAAGGCGCGGAGGAGTTTGATTTGCACGGTGGGGGAGATCTCGCCGATCTCGTCGAGCAAGAGCGTACCGCCATCGGCAAGCTCGAAACGGCCTTCCTTGCGGCCCACCGCGCCGGTGAACGAGCCTCGTTCGTGTCCGAACAGCTCTGACTCGAGGAGCGTCTCGGAAAGCGCGGCGCACGCCACCTTCACAAAGGGTTTGTCCTTGCGAGGCGACAGCTCGTGCAGCGCTTGTGCAATCAGTTCCTTCCCGGTCCCCGACTCCCCCAACACCAGGACCGTGGCCTTGGTCGGCGCTGCCTGCTTCACCACTTCGTAGACTGCCTGCAGTTCCGGGGCCTCTCCGATGATCCCCTCCAGGCGGTAGCGCTCTCGGACCCGCTCGCGAAGCCCCGCGGCCTCGCGGACCAGCCGCCGCTTTTCCAGCGCCTTCTCCAGAAAGACGAGGACCGCTTTCACGTTGAGGGGCTTCACCATGTAGTTCTCGGCGCCGAGACCCATCGCTTCGACCGCCGCTTCCACGCTGGCGAACGCGGTCATCATCACGAAGCTGGCGTCACTCCCCTGCTCTTTCGCCTGGCGCAGCAGGGCGAGTCCGTCCATCTTCGGCATGCGCACGTCGGCGAGCACGACGTCCGGCGAGAGCTCGGCAATCCTCGCGAGGCCCGCCTCTCCATCCGCCGCCTCGGAAATCTCGTAGCCTTCCTCCGAAAGGATGGTCCGCAGCGCCGCACGCGCGTTCGCCTCGTCGTCGACGACCAGGATGCGGGCTTTCGCCATGGGCTCTCCTGTAGCAAGCCGGGTGCCGCATCCATTGCGGGCGCCGCAGGACTTGCGTGCGCGCAATTTTTGCACAAAGGCGGAGAGGCGGCGCAGAAGCTGCGAGGCGGACTCGTCGAACAGCCCGGCACTCCTGCCGACACCAGTACCGGCATGGTTCGTGAACCGGAAACGGCGCATGTCTACGGTGTGCGATTTTCCCCGGGTGAACGATGCCCTGCTGCAGCGGCTCGACGTTCCCATCCCGCGTTACACCAGCTATCCGACCGCGCCAGTCTGGACAGAAAGCGTTGGTCGCCAGGCTCATGCGGCCGCGCTGTCCCGCGCGGGACGCCAGCGGCCCGACGCGCCGCTCTCCATCTACGTCCACATCCCCTTTTGCCGGGAGCGCTGCTCGTTCTGTGGATGCAACGTGGTCATTGCGCGCAGCCCGGCCAAGGCCGATGCCTATCTCGGCGCCCTGGTGCGCGAGATGGACATCGTGGCCGGACTCCTCGGAGAGCGCCGCACCGTATCGCAGATCCACTGGGGCGGCGGGACGCCAACGTTCCTGAACGAGCGGCAAATCGAAGGACTGTGGACCGCGATTGCACGCCGTTTCAGGGTGCTTCCCGACGCCGAGGTAGCCGTCGAGATCGATCCGAAAGTAACGACGCGCTCCCAGCTCGCGCTGCTGCGGAAGCTCGGGTTCAATCGCATGTCGATGGGCGTCCAGGACCTCGATCCCCACGTGCAGGATGCCATCTCACGCATCCAGACTCCTCAGCAGACAGCCGACATGCTCGACAGCGCGCGCGAACTGGGTTTCCGGGGCATCAATTTCGACCTGATCTACGGACTACCCCGGCAGACTCCGCAGAGCTGGGCCCGCACCCTCGACCAGGTGCTGGCGATGTCGCCCGACCGGATGGCCGTGTACGCTTTCGCGCACGTGCCGCAGGTGCGGCCGAACCAGAAGCGTTTGCCGCTTGCCGAGCTGCCTCATGGCGTCGCGAAGCTCGAGTTGTTCCGCCTCGCCTGGGAAGCGTTCACCGGCCGCGGCTACAGGCCAATCGGCATGGACCATTTCGCCCGTCCCGACGACGAGCTCGCCGAGGCACAGGCACGCCGTGCTCTCACCCGCAACTTCCAAGGTTACTCGGTGCGGGCGGCAAGCGATGTGGTTGCTTTCGGGATCACGGGGATCAGCGACGTCGATGGCCTCTACGTACAGAACGGGCATTCGCTCGCGCGATACCAGGACGCCATCGTGGAGGGAGAGCTCGCCACGGAACGCGGCTTCACCTGCTCCGCGGAGGACGTGCGACGCCGCGCGATCATCACCCAGATCATGTGCAACTTCCACGTCGATCTGGGGGCGTCCGCGGAGCGGCTGTTCGCCAGCGAGTTGGAACGGTTGCGTGAGCTGGAAGCGGAGGGGCTCGTCGAGGTCCGCGGGTCCGAGCTCACCGTCACGCCGCTCGGCCGCATTTTCGTCCGTAACGTCGCCTCGATCTTCGACGCGTATCTCGCGTCGGAGCGGCCCTTCTCTCGCGCGGTGTGAACGACGCGAGGCGGTCGCGAGCGACGCTCGCGGACCGTCTCGCCTGTTGTCCTGGTCGCATCTACTTCAGCGAACGGATGTAGGCGACGAGCTGATCGACCTGCTCGGGGCTGAGCGACTCCTTGAATGCCGCCATCTCCTGCTTGACGCCGTTCTTCTCCCGGTTCACGCCCTCGGAGATTGACTTCTTGATGTCTGCATCCGAATGGACCTTCTGCCAGGCTGCGTCAGTGAGGTCGCCGATCTGCATCTTCTGACCCTGATCGGTCTTCCCCTTGCCATCCACGCCGTGACACGAGGCGCACTTCGCCTTCCACGTCCGTTCCGTCTTCTTGTCCACCTCGGCGCGCGCGACGAGCGGGATGAGCGCGGCCCCGACGGCCGCAATCCACATGCGTCTAGTCATTCGGCATCCTCCGCGCAGCGGTGGCTGCGCACGGTTTCCTCCACGAGCCGCAACTTCCATGCCCGCCGACGGCTGCTCATTCGGCCCGAATCAGCGCGCACCGAATGCGTCAAAGGCCCGTCTTGCATGCGCCGGCTGAGCAGGCGATGCAGTAGCGCGTCGCAGGCAGCGCCAGGAGCCTCTGCCGCCCTATGGCCCCGCCGCACGACTCGCACCGGCCATAGGTGCCCTTGTCGATCCGCTGGAGTGCTGCCTCTGTCTCGACCACATCCTTCGGTATCGTCGCGAGCGATCGCTTCAGGGCTGCCAGATGCTCCAGCAACCTCCGTCGCGCGTCGGCCGACATGGACGTCATCCATTCCTCCCGACGATCTCCAATTCAAGAAGGATGCCTGCCGGCCTTTTGCGTTCGCGGCACTGGTATGAGTCGTGACCGACCCGCCATTCGCGCTCAAGTTGCGCCTCTACGCCGAACGAGGCGCAACTCTCGCGCCCGGTGTCGCCCGAAATGCGGGCCCCGGCGGGGATCGGCGGCACGCTTCGTGAATCTCAATGGGCTTCAGAGGCGTGGCATCCCGCCGCCCTCGGGAGCGGATCAGATGAAGCGGATCCTCGTCGGTGTGGATGGATCGAAGGAATCGCGCGACGCGGCGAAACTGGCAGCCGACCTCGCGCGCGCGACCGGCAGCTCGCTCGTTATCGCCAGTGCAATCGCGCCCGTAGTGCCGGTCGGAGTTGCTCCGGAGTTGGTCGCGCGCGAGGAAGCGGCGAAGGCCGAGGAACAGGAGGCTGCCAAGGTCCTGGTCAAGGACGTCGCGGCCGCCGTCGGCGCCGGGATCCAGGTCGAGACGCTGGTCGCGGCTGGATCGCCCGCAATCGCGCTCGCAGATCTCGCTCGCTCCGGCGAGGTGGAGTTGGTGGTTGTCGGCCACCGCGGCCGGAATGCCGTGGCGCGTGCCCTGCTCGGCAGCGTCGCGGACCGCCTGGTACAGATCAGCCCCAAGCCGGTCCTGGTCGTTCGGTAAGCCGGCTCGCGCCGGTCCGGCAAAAACGAGGAGCTCCAATGCCCCCGCAATCGGAGGGACCCACGCGCCGCAGCGTCGTCGACGTTCTGCTCGGCGCCGGCGCGCTCGGGTTTCTCGCCAGCATCGTCTATCCGGTGCTGCGTTACCTGAAGCCGATCGCGCCGCAGGACGGCGCGGGCGCGCTGCGCCTGACGCGCGACGAGCTGGCGCGACTCGAGAAGGAGCACTCGCTGATCGTGCGGCACGGGCCGACGCGAATCCTCGTCTTCGAGGATCCGCAGCAGCGGCTGCGGGCGTGCGAGGCGCGCTGCACGCACGAGGGGTGCACGGTGCAGTACGTGCCGGGCGAATCGGTTGTGTGGTGCGCCTGCCACAACGGCCGCTTCGATCTCGACGGACGCGTACTTTCCGGGCCCCCGCCGCGGCCGCTCGCACGCTGGGTGGCGCAGCGCGATCCCGATGGGAGCGTGAGCGTGGCCAAGTCGCCGGAGGGAAGCGCATGAGTCTGTATGGGTGGCTCGACCGCCGCTACGAGCTCGGCCCGCTGGTGCGGTTCCTCCAGCACAAGGAGGTCCCGGTCGGGACGCATTCGCTCTTCTGGTACTACCTCGGCGGGCTCACGCTATTCTTTTTCAGCGTGCAGATCGGCACGGGCGTGCTGCTGCTCGTCTACTACCAGGTGGGCGAGCAGACTTCGTACGAGAGTATCCGCTTCATCACCACCAAGGTGCCCTTCGGCTGGCTGCTGCGATCGCTGCATTGCTGGAGCGCGCATCTGATGATCGTCTCGCTGGTCTTGCACATGTTCAGCACGATGCTGCTCAAAGCCTACCGTCCGCCGCGGGAGCTGACCTGGGTAACCGGATTCGTGCTCTTTGCATTGGCGCTCGGTTTCGGGTTCTCCGGGTACCTCCTGCCGTGGAACGAGCTGGCGTTCTTCGCCACCGCGGTCGGCACCGATTCAGTCAAAGCGGTGCCGGGCATCGGCGACTGGCTGATGCAGGTCCTGCGCGGCGGCGTCGACGTGAGTGGCAACACTCTCTACCGCTTCTTCGCACTGCACGTCGTCATCTTGCCGCTCGCGACGTTCGCCGTCGTCGGCGTACACCTGCTCTTCATCCAGCGGCAAGGAATGGCGGCACCGCGCGGCCACGCCGCCTCGCGCGGGATGCGGTTCTTCCCGGATTTCGCGCTCCGCGACCTCCTGATCTGGCTTCTTTGTCTGCTGCTCCTTGCGTCGCTTGCAGTGTTTCTGCCCTACGGTCCGCGCATCCCCGGCGTGGAGTGGGAGCTTGGCCGCAAGGCGAACCCGCTCGCGCCGGCGTATCCCGGCATCAAGCCCGAGTGGTACTTCCTCTGGGTCTACCAGCTCCTGAAGGAATTTCCGCCGCACCTCCTGCGGATCGAAGGACCGCAGGCCGCCCTCGCGGTGGTCACCGTGCTGATGGGCATTTGGGCCGTAGTGCCATGGCTTGACCGGCGCGCCAGCCGCGAACAGCCTTCGCCGGCGTTCACGGATCTCGGCGTCGCGGCCATCCTTTTCATCGGCTTCCTCACGCTCGAAGCGTGGGACATCGGTGGTGGAGCCGCTGCACAGCCCGACGTACGCGCGGTGGCTCGAGCCTGCGCCATCCTGACACTCATCGGGGGGTTCGCGGCCAACGCGCTCCGATTCGCCTTCTTCCGCCACACCTGGTTCGTGTTTACGGGAGCCGTCTTGCTGCAAGCCGCGCTGCATGGATTGGCAGGCCTCTCGTACCTGGCCGCTGGCTCGATCGGCGCTGTCGCCGCCGCGGTCGGCCTGGTCCTGACCCGTGATCGACCCGCTCTCGCCGGAAAGAAGCGATGACCGTCATCCTGATCGCATGCGCCGTCGCCGCCGCCACCACTGAATCACTTCCGGAACCGGTTCGCCCCTTCCTCTCGGCCAAGGCGAAGGACGGGACCAAGGTCCTCTCCGACAAGGACGTAGAGAAGCTCGCCCAAATGCCAGAACGCACGCGCCAACTGCTGGGCGCCGCGGTGGAAAGCGTGATCCTCGGAAGCGCAGATCACCTGCGCATCCTGCTGTCGCTCGATCTTCCGCCTCAGGACATGGATCTGTTGCTGCAGGACAACTGCATTCTCTGCCACTCCGATCCTGGCAACGTGAGACCGCGCGCGCTCTTCTCGCCCGATCCCGCGAAGCAGAAATCAAATCCGCTCCTCGATCTGCGCGAGTTCGTCGGCGACACCCATTTCCGCCGCGGCCTTTCCTGCTCCGGCTGCCACGGCGGGTCGCCGAAAGACGAGTCGATGACAGAAGCGATCGCCAAGCGCTGGCCGAAGGAGGATGAGCGCCACCGCGATCGGAGCTGGATTCCCGACTTCTGCACCCGCTGTCATTCCGATCCCGCGTTCATGCGCGGCTTCAACCCCACGCTCGCTACGGATCAGCTCAGCAAGTACAAGGAGAGCAAGCACGGCATCCTGCTGCTCCGAGAAAAGGATTCTCGGGCGGCACAGTGCGTGAGCTGCCACGGCGTCCATGGGATCCGTGCCGCAAAGAGCCGCAAGTCCGCCGTAAATCCGCAGCGGCTGCCAGACACATGCGGCGTCTGTCACGCGAACCCGCAGCACATGGCCGGATACAAGACGGACTCTGGCGAGCCGATGCCCGTCAGCCAGGTGGCGGAGTACAAGGCGAGCGTCCACGGCAAGGCCCTACTGGAAAAGGGCGATCTGGGCGCGCCGTCCTGCGCGGGGTGCCACGGAAGCCATGCGCCGATGCCGCCGGCGGTTGCGAGCGTTGCGCAAGCATGCCGCCGCTGTCATGCGCTGAACGGCCAGCTCTTCGACGCGAGCCGTCACAAGATCGCGTTCGAGAAGAACAAGTGGCCGGAATGCGGGCAATGCCACGGAAAGCACGCCATCGCGCGTCCCACGGATGCGTTGATCGGCGATCGGCCGGGCACGCTTTGTCACGATTGCCATGCGCAGCATGCCAGGGACAACGCTCTCTGTGACAAGACGTCCGCGCGCTTCCGCGCCGCGCTGGACGAATTGAGCTCGGGTCGCGCCGAAGTCGCACCGCACGAGATCGAGCTCGCGGAGAAGGGACTCGACGTCGAGCCACTCTCCCGAGCGGTCACCGAGCTGGACGAGGCGCTGCTGCAGACTCGTTCGCGCATGCACTCCTTTGATCTCGGGACCTTCGAACGGGCAGCCGCTCCCGCTGGTGAGGCGCTGGTCAAGGCACGCCAGTCGATCGACACGGCAAACGCCGACTACCGGTTCCGGCAGCGCGGGCTGCTTGCAGCGATCGGTTCCATCGGCGTTCTGGCGCTCGCAATCGCCCTGAAGCTCCGCGAGCTGGGGCGCCGGCGCAAGGGACAATGATCCGCGTTGGCGCGCTTCAAAGGGCAGCGTCAGCGCGCCAGCCGGAGCCGGGCCCCTGGAGCGGCGCGGGCGACTCGCGGAGCCGGCAGGCGAACTGTCGCGCGAAGTCCGAGAGCGCGTTCCAGTCGGTGTATTCGTAGTCGCGCGAGGTATCGGTATCGCCGCCCGCCATCTTCGAGATCAGTCGTATCGCGATCCTGGTGAAGAAACCGTACTTCGTGTAGAGCAGCGCCCCCGCGATCGGAAGAAGCGTGCCCGGCGTGAATCCGATCTCGGCGATGAAGCGAGCAACGGTCTTGCTCACTTCGCGACGCGCGGATGCACTGTCGCGTGCGGCGGAGAGACTGACCGCCAGGAAAGCGGTCGGGATGCGTTCCAGGACTTCGCGGTGCTGGCGCAAGAAGGCCACGAGCGCCCGCTGGAACTTTCCCATCCGCACCGACCCCGCGATGATGGCCGCGTCCACGCCCCGGAACACGCTCGAGGGGATAGGGGCGCGGGTGTCGAACACATCGACCGTGTCGTGCCCGCTGCGCAGGACCTCGGCCAGATGTCGGACAATCTTCGCGGTCTGACCGTCGGTGGTGCCAAAGAAAACGACGATTCGTGCCATGAATGCCTCCTACACCGCGGTGACCGCGCCGCTTCCGCGGTTATTGATCCTCATCGCGTCGCCGTCCTCGGGCCACACGCTCACGGCCGCGGCTGCTGCAAGAGCGGAGCCGCCATTTGCCAGGAACGGCCACGCTTCTCGGACGCGCTCTTTGCGCGCTCGCGCGCTCGTCGTGCAGATCCTGCACGGAGGAAACCATCCACGGCGGTCTCGAACGACCTCGGGACCGACGCAGAGGTGCGCGGCACGCTTCGTGAAGGAGCGACTCTGCGGAGGCTGGATGAAGCGGATCCTGGTCGGAGTCGACGGGTCTCCGGAGGCCGCGGCCGCAGCGGACAAAGCGGCCGATCTGGCGCAAGCGACCGGAGCGAGCTTGCAGATCATGTATGTCGTTCCCCGTCACCTTCCGCGCGGTCCCGGAGCATATGCAAGCGACGTCGCGCGTCGTGACCTGGTCGAACGCGATTACGTTCCGGGGCTGCTGCACGAGCTCGAACGACGTTGCCGTCGCAAAGGCGTGATCATCGACTCGGCGACTGCCACCGGGCCTGTCGCCGAGGCGCTCGCCGAAACGGCCAGCGACTTCGACATGGTGGTCGTAGGACATCGGGGTCGCGGATCAGTTGCCAGCAAGCTTCTCGGCAGCGTCGCGAAGCGCTTGGTCCAGATCAGTCCTACTCCCGTGCTCGTAGTGCGCTGACCGGCCTTCTGCCGGCGCAGATACGACGCCATTCCAAGATCGGTCGCTCGTCGTCGAAGCGCTCATTTTGCGCGATGCGTTGTGGCGTCTCCGCAAAAGCTGCGGCGCAAAACGCCCGGGCATCACCGTTTCAACTGAAACAGCCGAAACAAACCCGGGGCACGCTCCTTGCGACGCGTACGCACAAGACCGGAGGTCTCATGCGGCGGACGTCAAAGGTTTCCGGCAGCGGATCGGAATCGCTCAGAGGCTTCGTGGTGGTCGCTCTGCTCGCGGCAATCGCGTGCGCGGGTCCTGCAGGTCCCCCCGGACCAGCGGGACCAGGCGGCCCCGGCGGCGATGCCGGGACGCCCGGCACTGCCGGTCCGATCGACTACGGCGTGCTGACGCCAGCGGAGCTCGAGGTCGCGAAGATCACCGGACAGCTCACCGGCGTGACCATCCCCGCGGACGGCAGGCCGGTCGTGACGGTGAAAGTCACCGAGCGGCACGGCAGTGGGTTGCGCGGCATGTCGGCGACGGCCGTCAACTGGCGCTTCGCCTTGATCAAGCTGACCCAGGGCGTGAACGGCAGCGCGAACGACTCGTGGGTCAGCTACATGGCGGCGAACGACCACAGCGTGGCCAGCACGGAGACGGCGACCACGACGGCGCTCACCGACAACGGTGACGGCACGTACACGTACAAGTTCACCAAGGCGATCAATGCAGGGACGGCGGCCGCAGGCACGGTCTATGAGCCGTCCAAGGTCCACCGTCTCGTCGTACTCCTCTACGCGACCGGCAACCCGTTCTCGCCGGTCAACATCGTGCAGGACTTCATTCCCGCGACCGGTGCGGACGTGACGGGGCAGAACGAGAAGATCGACCAAACGGCCTGCCTCGAGTGCCACACGCAGTTCCGGGCCATCGCCGGCGCCACCGGCGAGCTAGGAACGGGTGAGTTCCACGGCGGCGTCCGCTACGACGTCCGCACCTGCGCCGCGTGCCACAACGATCAGAAACGATACGCGGCGACCACCAGCGGGATCGATTCTCCTGCGGTCAATGCGAGCGGCACGTGGACCGGGAACATGACCGTGATCAACAACGAGGCTTTCCTGAACCTCCCGGTCTTCGTCCACAAGATCCACATGGGCGAAGACCTCAAGATGACGGGAGGGACGTACACCGGCTTTTCGAAACCGTACGAGGTGACGTACCCGCAGGACGTCCGGAACTGTGTGAAATGTCATCGGAGCACGACGGCCAACCCGGTGCCGCTGGCGGACAACTGGAAGAACCAGCCGAGCAAGCGCGCCTGCAATGCCTGCCACGACGACATCAGCTTCGTGAACCCGCCGCCGAACGGCCGCAGGTTGCACCCTGGTGGCGAGATCACGCAGGACGGCAACTGCCTGCTCT
The DNA here is from genome assembly GCA_005879535.1 of Deltaproteobacteria bacterium. Classification (NCBI taxonomy): domain Bacteria; kingdom Pseudomonadati; phylum Myxococcota; class Myxococcia; species Deltaproteobacteria bacterium. Next base: position 20,228 of record VBKI01000102.1, read on the forward strand.
GCCACTCCTCCGGCGGGCCCGCGGGGGACATTCCCAACAGCCACATCCCCGTATCGGCGCCAAATCCAAACAACATCTACGTCGATCAGAGCGCGACCGGGAACTCGAACACGAACGCAGCGTACGTCGCGGCCGCCGGCGCCATTCCTCCCGGCGCAAAGGTGATCGTCTACGATGTGAAGAGCGTGTCACCCTGGGACGACTCGGGCGTGAAGCGGCCGCAGATCGTCTTCAAGTTCAAGCTCGGCGATGGTGTGAATTTCACCGATGTCGTCTTCCCTAATCCGACCGCCGCGACCGAGCTCATCCCCAATTTCGTCGGTTCGCCGAGCGCGTACTTCGCCTTCGCGGTTCCCCAGGACGGAAAGGTGGCGCCCGCCGACTTCAACGCCACGGGGAGCGCGTACATCCGCAACGTGTGGAACGGCTCCGGTACCTGCTCGAATGTCCCCGCGAGCGCAACCACGTCGCCAACCGGGGCTGGTACGGTAACCGGCCCGGACTCGAGCGGCTACTACACGATGCAGCTCAAGTGCGTCGTGATCCCGGCGAACGCCAGCATGCTCACCGGCGGCATCGGCTACACGTACAACCTCGGCACGGTGAACGCGTCCGATTCCACGCTGAACTTCATCAACAACAATCAGCCACTGACACAGATCAACCTGCCCGCTTACCCGTACACGCCCAACGATCCCAATGGCGGCAAGGGCGGCAAGGGCGGCCTCATCGTCCCGGCGCTCGACGTCTGGAAAGTGGCCACCGGCTATACGGGCCGGCGCGCCGACCCGACCAACGGTCAACAAAAGCTCGTCGTCGTGACCGAAAAGTGCGACGCCTGCCATGTTGCGCTCGGCGTGGGGCCCGACTTCCATGCCGGCCAGCGCAACGACGCGACGAGCTGCAACTTCTGCCACAGGCCGAACCAGACCGCCAGCGGGTGGTCGGGAAACCAGAAGGACTTCGTGCACAGCATCCATGGCGCCGAGAAGCGCGGCGTTCGGTTCACCTGGCACGAAAAGTCGAAAGACGACGGCTACTGGAAGACGACGTATCCGGCGGTACTCAACCGGTGCGAGATGTGCCACCTGCCCGGCACGTACGACTTCAGCACCACGGCGATGACCAGCGCGTTGCCGAACATGCTGTTCAGCACCGCCGGCCAGGGCACCTACGCGGCCAACACCCCGAACAGCGAGCATTCGCCCTACGTGACCGAGGGGACGAACTATGGAGCCGGGTTCAACTTCAACCCGCTCACCGGCGCCAGCACCGAGGCGGCATCCACGACGCTCGTCATCTCGCCGATCGTCGCCGCGTGCTCCGCGTGCCACGACAGCCCGGCGGCCATCGATCACATGCAGACGAACGGCGGGTCGTTCTGGAGGCCGCGCGCCGAGGCCCTGAACGACACGCGCGGGGAGCAGTGCCTGATCTGCCACGGCCCGAACCGGGTCGCGGCGATCAGCTTGGTGCACACCGACAGGACTCCCTGAGGCTGCCATGCGCGCGCTCACGGGGGCACTCCTCGTCGTGTTGGCCGCGTCTGCCTGCTCGAAGGCGCGGCCGCTCCAGGGCGACCTCACCCAACCGGTGAGCTGGGAAGAGGACATCGCTCCGCTCTTCGCCGCGCAGTGCAGCTCGTGCCACGCCGGCGCGACTCCGGCGGCGGGGTACCGGACCACCTCGTACCTCGAGGCCCTGGGTCCCCAAAGCGCGCCGGTGGCGGTCGCCGGCGACGCCAACTCGCTCCTCTTGCGGACCATCGACCCCGCCCGCGCCGACGCCGTTCACGCTCCCGTGTCCGGAGCGTACGACAAGGCGCGCGCGTGGGTCGTGGATGGCCGCTTGTCGTTCTTCCGTTCCGAGGCGCACGAAGGCGGCATCCTCAATCCTCATGACAGCGAGTTCCATTCCAACCTGGTGCGCGAGAGGGGCTGGAACTTCGCCACTTGCCAGAGTTGCCACGGCACCGACCTGGCCGGCGGCAAAGTCGGCGTCTCGTGCCAGCAGTGTCACGCGTTCCAGGTCAGTGCCGACGGCACGACCACTTGCTCGTCCTGTCACGGGAGCCCGCAGTCGCCAGCGCCGCCGCGCGATCTGGCCGGCAATCTCAGCTCGTCAGCGCGCGGTGTTGGCGCCCACCAGGCGCATCTGCTCGGCCGGACCGTCATTTCGGCGACGATCGCCTGCAGCGCCTGTCACCAGGTGCCCGCAGCCGTCGATAGCCCCGGGCACATCGAGAGCCGGCCTGCCGAGGTGATCTTCTCCGGACTCGCGCTTGCCAGCGGCGCTAACCCCACCTGGAACGGCGCTTCGTGTTCCAGCACGTACTGCCACGGCGGCGGGACGAATCTCGCCACCGACACGGCCTTCAGGCTGCGCACGCCCGTGTGGACGGCGGGGACGTCGCAGGCGTTCTGTGGATCGTGCCACGGGAGTCCGCCGAGCACCTCGGCCCACGCCGGAGTGGCGTTCCCCGACTGCGCCCGCTGCCACGCGAACACCGTCAGTGCGAACGGCACCATCCTCGTCTCGGGTCCACCCGACGCGCGCACGAGCGCGCACATCAACGGAGCGATCGATGTCACTCCGTAACGCGCTCCTTCTTGCGCTCTTCGCAGCGGGTGCCGTGCGGGCGGATGGCAGCGCGACCACGCTGTTCGATTCGCGCCCATACGTGCGCAACGGTGGTTACCAGGAATCTCCCATCTACGAGAGCTTCGCGCTCACCGCACGCGGAGAAAGCGACCGCGATGCGTGGCTGCAGGACCTGCGCGTCGTTGCGCGCGGCTGGGGCCGGCTGACGCTCGGACCGCCATTCGATGACCGGCGCACCACCGGCGACGTCGACTCCTTGTTCGTCGAAGGCCGCGTGCTGCAGCGGCACCTCCTCCTGCGCGTCGGCAGGCAGCTCGCCGTCGGTGGCGCGATTCGGGCGACGCAGCTCGACGGCATCGCCGCGGATGGCGTGCTGACAAACGGGGTCGGCGCCCAGGTGTGGACCGGCGTGCCAGTCCAGCCGCGCTTCGACCATTTCGAGCGCGGCAACTTTCTCACCGGCGGGCGAATCTTCTGGCGCAGGTCGTTTGATTCCGAGGTCGGCGCGTCGTTCGTGTATGCCCTGCGCCGCGGATATGTCGGCCGCGAGGACGTCGCGCTCGACGGCAGCTGGACCCCTCTGCGCGCAGTGAGCGTGAGCGCGCTCGTGCAGTGGAGCATCGTAGAAGAGCGCCTCGCCGAAGCGAGGCTGCAGGCGCTTTGGCAGCTGAATCCGAAGCTGCAACTGGTCGCCGACGTCCAGCGTACGGCTCCCGATCTGTTCGTCGATCGCAGCTCGATCTTTGCGGTGTTCTCGGAAGAGCGGCGGGACGAAGTGGGCGGAGAGATCGTCTATCGGCTGCTGCAGCCGCTCTCGCTGGAGGCCGACTGGCACTGGCTGAAGCTGGAAGCCGGCCACGGCCACCGCGCCGGAGCGCGCGCCACGTTCCGCACCGTGCGGGACGCTTCCTACGGTGCGGAAGTGCGGCTGATCACCGAACCGGACAACGGGTACAAGCTGGCGCGGGTCTTCGCCATCCGCCGGCTGCCGCGGAACGTCACGATCACCGTCGATCTCGACGCCTACTGGCTCGAGCGGGAGATCAATGCGACCAAACGGTCGTTCGTCGCTACCTTCACGGGCGGGTGGGCGTTCGCGCAGGCGTGGGAGGCGATGATCGCGGGGTCGTTCGGGACCACGCCGTATTTCGAGCGCCGCACCGAGGCCATCGCACGGCTGGTCTACCATTTTGGGCTTCCGGGAGGGTTCCGATGAAGCGCGCGCTGCTCTTCGGAGGCGGCGTGCTCGCTTGCGCGACCGCGGCCACGATTCTCGGGACCGATCCGGCTGGCGACGAGATCCTCTTCCCGCATGCCCGCCACCAGCAGGCCAAGGTGGAGTGCATCACCTGCCACGAGAACGTCTTTGACGCGAAGACGCTGGCGGGCGACTTCCTGCCCAAGGAAGCAAAGTGCCTGGAGTGCCACAAGCAGAAGAAGGCCGACGGCCAGTGCAATTTCTGCCACAGCGACGTGCGCTACGCCGCCACCTGGCCGAAGCGCGAGCCGCGCCTGAAGATGGACCACTCGGCGCACATCGAACGGGTCAAGGAGGACTGCTCGCAGTGCCACTCACGCCTCTCGGAGCCGCGACATCCCGCGACTTTGAGCGACGGACACGCGGCGTGCCTCAAGTGCCACGACCACGCGCAGCAGTATTCCGACGCGCGGTGCGACACCTGCCACGTCGATCTCGCCTCCTATCCGCTGGTGCCTGTGTCGCAGGTTTCGCACCAAGGCGACTTCCTCCGCCGTCACGCGAGCGTGGCGCGCTCTTCACAGCAGTCCTGCGGCACCTGCCACGAGCAGAACTTCTGCCTCGATTGCCACGCGAAAACGGCCATGGTGCCGGTGGAGACGAAGCTCGTCGATCGCCCGGACCGGCGCTTCATCCACCGGCAGGACTTCCTCGGCCGGCACTCGGTGGAGTCGCGCATGGATCCGGCGTCGTGCCAGCGCTGCCACTCTACGAACACCTGCGAGACTTGTCATGAGAACTCGCGCGTCTCGGCGGGGTTGAGCGCCCGCGATCCGCATCCTCCAGGATGGTCGCTCCCCGGGTCGGGCGCGTTCCACGGCGATGCCGCCCGGCGGAACATCTCGAGCTGCGCCTCGTGCCACGATCAGGGCGCCCAGTCGAACTGCGTCCAGTGCCACAAGGTCGGCGGCATCGGCGGAGATCCGCATCCGCCGGGCTTCCGCTCCCGGCACAACCTGAACGAAGCGCGCAGTGACGGCCGCTGCGTCGCCTGCCACTTCTGAAACACATGCGCGCAGGTGCCTCAATGACCACAACGACCGACCTCATCATCGGCATGGCTGGCTCCGGCGGTGATGGAATCGTCAGCGCCGGCGAATCGCTGGTTACGGCGGCAGCTCATGAGGGCTAGCAGCATTGAAGGAGACGACGTGGCAACCTTGATGGGCATCGACTTCGCCGCACTGTCGCTGAAAGACGCGCTCGACCTGGCCGTCCTGATCGAAGAGGAGGCAAAGGAGCGATACGAGGATCTCGCCGAGCAGATGGAGCTGCACCACACGCCGGAGGCGGCGCGCTTCTTCCGCTTCATGGCGTCGAACGAGGAGAAGCATCACGCCGAGCTGGCCGCGCGCCGGCTCGCGCTCTTCGGCAGCGAGCCCGCCCGCGTCAATCGAGGAATGCTGTTCGAGGTGGAAGCGCCCGAGTTCGACGAGGTGCGCGTCTTCATGAGCGTCCGCGAGGCCCTTCAGGTGTCGTTTCGCGCGGAAAAGAAGGCATGGGTCTTCTTCTCGGAGGCGGCGCCGCGGGTGCAGGACGCCGCGGTGAAGGAGCTCTTCATCGAGCTGCGCAACGAGGAGGTCCACCACCAGCGCCTCGTGCTCGCCGAGATGGAGAGGACTCCGCCCGAGTCCGCGCTCAAGCACGCCGACGTCGCGGACGAACCCGTCGCCCAGTAGACTCCGCCGCTGGCCCTACCGTGCAGATCGGTCAAACGCGGCATCCGCTCGAAGTCTTCTTCGCGCCTCGCAGCGTCGCCGTCATCGGGGCGAGCGAGCGCGCCGACAGCGTGGGCCGAACGCTGATGTGGAACCTGGTGAGCAATCCCTTCGGGGGCACCGTCTTCCCCGTCAATGACAAACGTCCCAACGTGCTCGGGATCAAATCCTGGCCCAGCGTGAGGGCGGTGACCGAGAAGATCGATCTCGCAGTGGTGGCGACGCCCGCGCCCACCGTCCCCGGCGTGATCCGCGAGTGCGCGACCGCTGGAGTCCGCGGAGCCATCATCGTGTCCGCCGGATTCAGGGAGAGCGGCGCCCAAGGGCTGCGACTCGAGAGCGAAATCCTCGAAATCGCCCGCGCCGCCCGCATGCGCATCGTGGGCCCGAATTGCCTCGGTATCATGTGCCCGCTCACCGGCCTCAACGCGACGTTCGCCGGCGCAATGGCTCGCAAGGGCGACGTCGCCTTCCTCAGTCAGAGCGGGGCTCTGCAGACCGCAATCCTCGATTGGAGCCTGCAGGAGCACTTCGGATTCAGCGCCTTCGTCTCCCTGGGATCGCTTCTGGACGTCGGCTGGGGCGACGTCATCGATTACCTGGACCACGACGGGCGGACCAAGAGCATCCTCATCTACATGGAGTCGGTGGGCGACGCGCGTGCCTTCCTCTCCGCAGCTCGCGAGGTCACGCTGCGCAAGCCGATCATCGTCCTCAAGGGTGGCCGTAGCGCGCAGGCGGCGGCGGCGGCCGCGTCCCATACAGGGGCCCTGGCCGGCAGCGATGAAGTTTTCACCGCAGCCTTCCGCCGCACCGGCGTGCTTCGCGTCGATTCCATCGCCGACCTCTTCAACATGGCCGATACGCTCGCCAAGCAGCCGCGCCCGAGGGGCCGGCGGTTGAGCATCCTCACCAACGCGGGCGGTCCGGCCGTGCTCGCCACGGACGCGCTGGTCGCGGCCGGCGCCGAGCCGGCCCCTGGAAATCCCGTCGATCTCCTCGGCAGCGCCGATGCCGAAACGTACGGCAAGGCCGTGGAAGCGGCGGGCGCGGACAAGGATGCCGACGGGATTCTGACGATCCTTTCTCCCCAGAACCAGACCGAGCCGACGCTCACGGCGGAACGGCTCAAGCAATATGCGCATCGATTTCCGGGCAAACCCGTGCTGGCGAGTTGGATGGGAGGGGCCGAGGTAGCGGCGGGAAGACGCATCCTTTCCGACGCGGACATTCCCACGTTCCAGTATCCAGATACCGCAGCGCGGATGTTCAGCTACATGTGGAAGTACACCTACAACCTGCGAGCCCTCTACGAGACGCCAGCGCTCACGGAGGAAGCCACCTTCGGGCACGAGGAGGCGGCAGAGATCCTGCGCGCGGCCCGCGCGGATCGGCGCACGCTCCTCACCGAACTGGAGTCGAAGCGCATCCTCGCCACTTACGGCATTCCTACGGTGGAGACGCGGGCCGCGACGTCCGCCGAGGAGGCCGTGCGCGCGGCGGAGTCGCTCGGATACCCGGTCGCGATCAAGCTGCATTCGCGGACCGTCGCGCACAAGAGCGAAGTGGGTGGCGTTCAGCTCGATCTGCGCAGCCCGCGGGAGGTACAGAGCGCGTTCGAGTCCATACGGGGCCGCCTCGCCGAGCTCGGCCGGACCGCCGACTTCGAAGGCGTCACCGTGCAGCCGATGATCCGCGAACGCGGATACGAGCTGATCGTCGGCAGCAGCGTCGATCCGCAATTCGGCCCCGTGCTGCTCTTCGGAACCGGCGGGCTGCTCGTCGAGGTGCTCAAGGACCGTTCGTTGGCCCTCCCTCCGCTGAACACCACGCTCGCGCGCCGGATGATGGAGCAAACGAAGATCCACGCCGCGCTTGCCGGCGACCACGGCGATGCGAAAGTGAATCTGGCGGAGCTGGAGAAGCTGCTGGTGCGCTTCAGCCAGTTGGTAGTCGAGCAGCGCACCATCGCGGAGATCGAGATCAATCCGCTGCTTGCCTCGCCGGGGCGCCTGATCGCCCTGGACGCTCGGATCGTGCTGCATGGGAAAGAAATCGCCGATGATCACCTGCCCGAAGCAGCCATCCGGCCCTACCCGACCCAGTATGCCGGTACCGTCCAGCTGCGAGGAGGCAGCGTGGTCAAGGTCCGCCCCATCCGCCCCGAGGACGAACCGAGGATGGTCCAGTTCCATCGGACCTTGTCCGAAGACAGCGTGTTCTACCGCTATGCCGGGACGCTGAAGCTCGATGCGCGTGTGGCGCACGACCGGCTCGCGCGCATCTGCTTCATCGATTACGACCGCGAGATGGCGCTCATCGCGGAGCGCACGCCGCCCGGCGGGAGCGCGCCGGAGATCGTCGCGGTGGCGCGTCTCACGCGCCTCGCGGGTACGCCCGACGCGGAGTTCGCGTTGCTGGTCAGCGATCCGATACAAGGCCAGGGACTCGGGAGCGCCATGCTGCGCCGTCTCTTCGAAGTGGGACGCGACTGGGGCGTAGAGCGAATCTTGGCGGAGATCCTGCCTGGCAACGTGCCGATGCGGCGCGTCTGCAAGGACCTGGGCTTCACGTTCGAGGGTGAGACCGGCGCAATCAAGGATCTCCGCTGAAACTGCGCGAGACCCCGCAAGCCATGCGCCGATCGGAAGACGCACGCGCAGGACGTGCGCGCATCGCCCTCCCATTTCCCTCTGACAAGCACACGGGTGCGGGCCTTGCATGCCTGCGCATCAATGGGGCTGAGCCCGCCCCGAGGAGTCGCCATGACCGGTCAGGTCCATTGGCTGCCGTTCGTCATCCTGCTCATCGCCTGCCTCCCAGTCGTGTACCTGTGGGTCCGCAACCGGCGCGAGGAGCGAGAGTACTTGGTCGAGCACCGCCACGTGCGTTGCCGCGCAAGGGAAAACCAGCTGGTGGACTGCAGGCTGATCCGCGATGCGAAGACCGGCGAGCCCGTCGGCATCCAGAGCTGCAGCGCGCAGCCCGGCGGCGTTCACTGCGAGCGGGAGTGCCTCCCGCTGTTCGTCAAGGCCAAGGCTGCCTGAAGCGTTGCCGCGTCACCCGGCCTCACGCGGCATCCGCGACATAGCTCGGATACATCGGCTGATACATCCTGCTGGCGATGAACGCACGGATGTCGGCTGGCCGCCGCCGGTCGGTCAAGCCGGAGTCCCATGCGACCGAGGCAACCGCGCTGGCAATTTCGAGCGAGACCTCGCGGATGCGCGTGAGCGCCGGATACACGCGGCCCAGCTCGAGATCGGCCGGTCGGACCAGCCGAGCGAGGGCGCGCGCCGACGCGACGAACATCTCGTCCGTCACACGCCGCGCTCTGCTAAGCACGACGCCGAGCCCCACGCCAGGGAAGATGTACGAATTGTTTCCCTGGCTGGCCAGGAACCGGCGGACCCCGACGGCGGTCTCCGGAAACGGGCTCCCGGTCGCCACGACCGCCCGCCCATCGGTCCAGCCGTACGCCTCGGCTGGCGTACACTCGGCCTTCGAAGTTGGATTCGACAGCGCAAACACGATCGGTCGCTGATTGATCCGCGCCATTTCCTCCAGCACCGGGCGCGTGAACGTCGCAGGCGCGCCCGACACCCCAATGAGCGCAGTGGGCCGCAGCTCGCGCACCGTCGCGAGCAGCTCGCGCACCGGCGGACCTTCATGGGCATAGGCCGTGTTGTGCGCAGCGAGATCCTTCCGGGACGACACCACCAGCCCCTTCACATCGAAGAACCAGCAGCGACGCCGCGCTTCGGCCGGCGACACACCCTCGTCGACGAGCATGGCGACGAACAGATCGGCGATGCCGGTCGCGGCCGACCCGGCGCCGAAGAAGAGCAGGCGCTGGGCGGCGAGCGTCCCGCCCGTCAGGCGCAACGCCGAAATCAATCCCGCGACGGTCATCGCCGCAGTGCCTTGAATATCGTCGTTGAACGTCGGCAGCCGATCGCGATGGCGCGACAGCAGGGCGAACGCATTTTCGGTGGCAAAGTCCTCGAACTGCAGCAGGGCTCCGGGAAACACTTCCTCAACGCCGCCGACGAATTCGTCGAGCAGCTCGTGATACGCGGCCCCGCGCAGCCTCCGCTCCCTCACTCCCAGATAGAGCGGATCGGCGCGCAGCGCGTCGTTCTCGGTCCCCACGTCCAGTGCGATCGGCAGGCACGCTTGCGGCGGGATGCCTGCGCACGCCGTGTAGAGCGCGAGCTTGCCGCACGAGATCCCCATTCCGTTGGCGCCCAGGTCGCCGAGCCCGAGGATCCGCTCTCCGTCGGTCACCACGATCGTGTTGATCTCGGCGGCCGCCCGCCAGTTGCGCAAGAGGCGGGCGATGCGTCCGCGGTCGTTGCGCGAAACATACAGGCCGCTAGGTTGCCGGTAGATGTGGCCATATGACTGGCACGCCTCGCCCACCGTCGGCGTATAGATGATGGGCATCAGCTCCTCGAGGTAATCGATGAGCACGCGGTAGAAGAGCGTCTGGTTCCGTCCCTGCAGCGCCGTGAGGAAGATGTACTTCTCCAGCGGCGACTCCTTGCGGCGCAGGTTTTCCATCACCCGCACGATCTGCTCTTCCATGGTGCACACCCGGGGCGGGAGCAGCCCATGCAGCCCGAGGGCGTCGCGCTCTGCGACGGTGAAAGCAGTGCCCTTGTTCAGGGCGGCATGGCGCAACGGGTCTACGCCGGGCGGAAGGCTGATCATCGGCACGGGCACCTCGAGTCGAGTCTTCCCAGGTTGCATCCACCATGCCTGCACATCTGTGCCGAGGGAGGCTCTGGACGACGCAAGTCGTGCGTCGCGAGGTCGGTATGCCGCAGCGCCTGCGCGTCTTTGCAGGGGGCCTTTGCACCGCATCGCCATGGCGTTCGAGGGAAGCGGCTGGACCGCTTTCTGCAAGCGGGACGAGTTCACGGGGAGTCGTCGGCGACTCCCTGAACCAGGAGGCTCGCTTGGCAGGACGGCTGGAAGGAAGAACGGCGCTCGTGACCGGCGCATCGCGCGGGCTGGGCCGCGCGATCGCCCTCAAGCTGGCGGCGGAAGGCGCGCAGGTCGCGCTCAACTACCGCACCGGCGAAGCTCAGGCGCGGCAGGTGGCGGACGAGATCGCCTCCCGCGGCGGAACCACGCTGTTGATCCGGGCGGACGTGAGCCTCAAGGACGAGGCCCGCGCGATGGTCGCCAAGGTGATCGACCACTGGGGCCATCTCGACATCCTCGTCAACAACGCCGGCATCACGCGCGACAAGTCGCTCAAGAAACTGACCGACGAGGATTGGACGGAGGTCATCGCCACCAACCTGAACAGCGTGTACTTCTGCGTGAGCGCGGCGATGAAGGCGATGTGCGATCAGAAATTTGGCCGCATCGTCAATATCAGCTCCTTCGTTGGGCAGGCAGGGAACTTCGGCCAGGCGAACTATTCCGCGAGCAAGGGCGGCATCATCGCCTTCACCAAGACCGCGGCCATCGAGCTGGCGAAATACAACGTGACCGTCAACGCGCTCGCTCCGGGCTTCACCGAAACCGACATGCTCTCCAAGGTGGCGCCCCCGGTCCGTGAACAGATCCTCGCCAAGATCCCCATGGGCCGCTTCGGGCAGCCGGAAGAGATCGCCAACGCCGTAGCCTTCCTTTGCGCCGAGGGCGACTACATCACCGGGCAGCAGATCAACGTCAACGGCGGCGTGTACATGTAACGAGCCTTCAGCTCACGGAGTCGAACATGAATCGGAACGAGACCATGATGTGGGCCGGGCCGCTTCCTCCGCACCTAGCGAGCGAAGCGGACGGCGCAAGCGAGACCCTGACGCCGGCCGCGCGGCCGGGGGCGACGATCATGTGGGCCGGTCCACTGCCGCCGGAGGGCTGGGAGCCTGCCAGGCGCGCGATCAGAAACGGCCCGGGCGGCGGTGGCGTGCTCGCGGGCCGCTTGGAAGCAAAGGCCTGAGGCGTCATGACCGCTCGTCCTAAGGTGATCGTCGACGGCAACGAGGCGGCCGCCTCTGTCGCGCACCGCGCGAGCGAGGTGATCGCCATCTATCCCATTACGCCGTCGTCCACGATGGGCGAGCTCGCCGACGAGTGGTCCGCGGCGGGAAGCCGAAACATCTGGGGCACCGTGCCCGAAGTGGTCGAGATGCAATCCGAGGCAGGCGCCGCTGGAACGGTGCACGGCGCGCTGCAGGCGGGCGCGCTCTCGACCACGTTCACGGCGTCGCAGGGCCTGCTGCTGATGATCCCCAACATGTACAAGATCGCCGGCGAGCTGACGGCGTTCTGCATGCACGTCTCGGCACGGACGCTGGCCACGCACGCGCTCTCCATCTTCGGCGACCACTCCGACGTGATGGCCTGCCGCCAGACCGGCTTCGCCCTGCTCGCCTCGGGATCGGTGCAAGAGGCGCACGACCTGGCCGCCGTCGCGCACTCCGCGACGCTGCGAGCGCGGGTGCCCTTCCTGCACTTCTTCGA
>VBKI01000103.1 GCA_005879535.1 Deltaproteobacteria bacterium
AATCCCACGCCACCGGAGGAGGCAGCGAGCTTCCTCCGGCAGACGGAGGTCTTTTCGTGAAGATCCTCTTCGTCGCGTCCGAGGCGGCGCCCTACGTGAAGACGGGCGGGCTGGGCGACGTGATCGGGGCCCTTCCCCGGGCGCTGGCCGGGCGCGGGCACGACGTGATGGTCATCATCCCTCGCTACGGCGTCATCGACGGGCCCCAGTTCGGCCTGCGGGACACCGGTCGGCGCGTCGAGGTGCAGTTTCCCAACCTGAACGCCGGCGCGCACATCCACGTGCACGCTCCGGCGGAGCGTCTGCGGTACCTCTTCCTCCAGAATCCCTGGTACGACCGCCGCGAGCTCTATGGCGAGGGCGCCAAGGACTACCGCGACAACCACAAGCGGTTTGCCCTTCTCTCCGCCGGATCGCTGGAAGCGGCGCGGCAGTGGAACTTCATTCCCGACGCGATCCACGCCCACGACTGGCAGGCGGCGCTGGTGCCGCTGATCGTCAAGCGCGGGTGGGCGGGCAGGCCGTCGCCGGTCCGCGCCCGCTGCGTCTTCACCATCCACAACATGGCGTACCAGGGCGTCTTCCCGCGCGAGGCGATGAGCGAGCTCGAGCTGCCGGCGGATCTCTTCAACCCCGACGCGTTGGAGTTCTACGGCAAGCTCAACCTCATGAAGGCGGGTCTGGTCTTCGCGGAGAAGCTGACCACGGTCTCACCCACCTACGCGCGCGAGATCGTCCACAGCAACGAGGTCGGCGCGGGGCTCGAAGGGCTCTTGCGGCACCGCCAGGGCGACCTGACCGGCATCATGAACGGCGTCGACTACGACCGCTGGAGCCCGGAGAAGGATCCCCTGATCCCGCAGCATTACTCGCCCCAGGATCTGTCGGGGAAGGCGGCCTGCAAGGCGGCGCTGCAGCAGGAGGTGGGTCTCGATCCGGCGGCCGGGACGATGCTTTGCGCGACGATCGGCCGGCTCGCGCACCAGAAGGGTTACGACGTCCTCGCCGAGACCGTGCCGAGCATGATGGAGCGCGGCGTCCAGCTCCTCTTGCTCGGAACCGGCGACGCGGTGTTGGAGGAGCAGTTCGCGGCCCTCGCGACCCGGTATCCAGGCCACGTCTCCGCCCAGCTCCGCTTCGACGACAAGCTGGCGCACCGCATCGAGGCGGGTGCGGACGTGTTCATGATGCCGTCGCGCTTCGAGCCCTGCGGCCTCAACCAGCTCTATTCGCTGCGCTACGGGACGCTGCCGCTGGTTCACGCCGTGGGTGGCCTCAACGACAGCATTTCCGAGGGACCGCAGGGGTGGGGATTCCGCTTCGAGAAGGAAAGTCCGGCAGGTCTTCTCGAAGCTCTGGACCGGGCGCTCGTGCTCTGGCGCGACAAGGCCGGCTGGCGCGCCGCGCAACAGAGGGCGATGGCCCGCGACCACTCCTGGGAGCGGGCGGCCGGCCAGTACGAAGCTCTGTACCGCATGTAACCGTCGGCTTGCGCCCGAAAAAACCCCGCGCTACAATCTTGATGAAATTGAGACGCATTCTCAATTTCACCCCCGGGGCGCCTTGATCCTCTGCATCTGCCACTCCGTGACCGACCGCGAGATCGACGCCCTGATCCGCGACGGCGCCCGCTCCCTCGCCGAGGTGTCCCGCGCGAGCGGCGCCGGCGGCGACTGCGGATGCTGCCGGCGGATCATCGAGCAGCGCATCGACCGCGCCTGCAGCGGCAACTGCGCCGATTGCCCTCGCCGTGACCCTGAGCTAGCTTCCGCCGCTCTCTGATCGGAGGGGGCTCATGAAAGGCGACAAGCAGGTCGTTACGCTGCTCAACGACGTGCTCACGGCCGAGCTGACCGCCGTCAACCAGTACTTCCTCCACGCCCGCCTCTGCCACCACTGGGGCTTCGATCGCCTCGCCGAGAAGGTGCGCAAGGAGAGCATCGAGGAGATGAAGCACGCCGACGAGCTCATCGACCGGATCCTCTACCTCGAGGGACTGCCCAACCTGCAGCGGTACGGGAAGGTCAACGTGGGCCAGACGGTGCCCGAGCAGTTCCAGCTCGACCTTCAGGTCGAGTACGACGCGGTGAAGCGGTTCAATGACGGGATCGAGGCCTGCCGCAGCGCAGGTGACAACGGGACCCGGGAGATGCTCGAGCGCATGCTCCGCCAGGAGGAGGCCCACGTCGACTGGCTCGAAACCCAGCAGGAAACCATCAAGCAGATTGGCGTCGAGCGCTATTTGTCCGAGCAGATCAAGTGATCTGGCGCTGAAGACCTAGACTCGGGTCTCTTTGGGGAGCTGCGAGAGATATTCCTCGACGAGCTGCTTCTGTTTGTTTTCGTCGAGATTCATCTGCACAAGGCGGCTGGCGGCCTCGATGGCCAGGTCCACCGTCTGCGAGCGGAGCTCGGCGAGGGCCTGCCGCTTCTCCTCGTTGATCGTCTTGCGCGCCGCCTGGAGCAGGTCCTCGCTCTCCTTCTTCGCCTGCGCCATCAGCTCGGCCTTCGCGGCTGCCACTTCCTGCTGGTTTCGTCGGATCAGCTCCGCCGCCTCCGCGCGCGCCTTTTCCAGCGTCGCCTTCATCTCCGCCGACGCGGCCTCGGCCGCGGCGCGTTCCCTCTTCGCCGACTCGATGGCCTCGGCGATGGCCCTCTCCCGCGTCTCCAGCATCTGGAGGATGGGGCCCCAGGCGAACTTGCCGAGCACCACCAGCAGGATGAGGAAGGTGAGCGCGGTCCAGAAGCTCAGCGCGAAGTTGACGTCGGTCAGGCCCGCTGCGACGACCATCGGAAGTCCTCCATGAAGCGGGGGCCTTGTATCACAGGCCCCCGCCCGCTGCTGGCTCTCAGGTCTTCACGGCCAGGATGATGCACACCACCTCGGCGAACAGGGTGACGCCTTCGATGAGCGCCGCCGCGATGATCATCGAGGTGCGGATGTCGCCGCCCGCGGCCGGCTGGCGGGCGGTGCCCTCCATGGCGGCCGCGGCGAGGCGGCCGATGCCAAAGCCGGCGCCGAGCACCGCGAGTCCGGCGCCGATGCCCGCAGCGAAGTAGCCAAGCGAGAACTGGTTCATGTCAGACTCTCCACTTCCAAGGATGCCTCTGGCCCCGGCGGCGGGGAGCGGCATGTTGTCGCGGGGTGTGGACCCGAGGCCGCCAGAAGCCCAGCCCGCGTCTTCGCCGAACGGCGAAAATCAGTGTGCGTGCTGCGTCATCCCGATGAACAGCGCGGACAGCATGGTGAACACATAAGCCTGCACGAGTCCCACGAACAGCTCGAGCATGAAGATGCCGAGCGCGAACGCCACCGACACCGGCGCAACGTAGACGGAGAGGAACAGGGTCAGCGCGATGAGGAAGAAGATGACGATGTGTCCCGCCACCATGTTGGCGAAGAGACGGACGGTGAGGGCGAACGGCTTGGTGAAGAGTCCGAAGAACTCGATCACGAACATCAGCGGCCAGAGGGCCCCGGGGACGCCGGAGGGAACGAGGTGCGTCCAGTAGCCGACCGCGCCCTGCGCGCGCATGCCGGCGATCTGCGTGAGCACGAACGTGAAGAGCGCGAGGACGACGGTGACCGAGACGTTTCCCGTCGCCGTCGAGATGCCGGGAAAGCCGCCGAACGCCGGGATTGGCAAGAGGCCACAGAGGTTCATGAAGAGGATGAAGAAGAACGCCGAGCAGAGATAGGGCGTGTAGAGATTCGCGTGGTGGCCGATGTTCTTCACCGAGATCTCGTCCCGGATGAACATCACGAACGTCTCCAGCAGGTTGTACCCGCCGCTGGGGATCACCGCGCGCTTGCGGGCGCCGAGGCCGACGACGATCAGCAGGATGCCGGCGGCGATCCACATGTTGATCACGTGCTTGGTGATGTCGAGGCGGATGTAGCGGTGGCCGGCCCAGAACCCGAGCGGGACCACGACCTCGTCCTGGACGTGCTCGAAGATGTGCTCGGCGATGCCACCCTTGTGCTCTTCACCGCTCTTCTCGTGCTCGCCCTTGCGCTCTGCCCCGGGAGCTACTTCCTGATGGCCCAGCGTCGCGCCGTGCTCGCTCGCCGCCGGGCGGTTGGTGTCGCGCACCGGAACACCCTGCCGCTGATGGCCGGGTTGCGCCTGCGCAAGCAGAAGGGTCGCGAGAAGGACGATCATGGAGTGGCTCCCTGCGGCCTCGAGCTGGCGTGGACGAACAGCACCTCGATCACCTGGGTTGCGGCATACAGCGTAAAGAAGGCGGCGGCGAACACCAGCGCCGGATTGCCGCGAGCGCCGGACGCGATCAGCCCCGCCGCGACCAGCGCGGCGCGGCAGAGAAATCCGATGGAGAATGCGGCCAGTACGCCGGTTCCACCCTTGGCGACTGCCCGCGCCAGCGCCGAGAACGCGCACAGCGCTCCGAGGGCGGCTGCTGCGGCGCCGTACAGCGCCGGACCTCGCGCATCCTGCGGCAGAACCAGCGCGGCGGCGATTCCGAGCGCGCAGACCACGGCGCTGGCGATCGCGAACGGGAGCGCTTTGCTTCGCGGCTCGCTCACTTGCCCCCCTTGCCGATCTTCGCCAGGATCTTGAAGAAGAGATAGAAGCCCATGCCGATTCCGAACAGCGCACCGGAGACCAGCAACCAGGGGCCGGTCGCGAGCTTCTTGTCGAGCCACCATCCCAGAAGCGTTCCGAGCCCGACGGCGCCGGCGAGCTGCCAGCTGGCGTCGATGTAGGGACCGGCCTTGCGATAGGAGGAGGCGATCCCCTCCCCGACGCCCTCCCGACGGTCGCTCTGCTCCTTGCCGGCCACGCGCCCTTCCGAAAAAAAGCAGCGCCGTTTAGCACGCGCATACAGTGACAGTCAAACCGCTCGTGTTATCCTTGCGCTCGTGCTCCGGCCGTACAGCAACCTGCTCGGAAGCTCGCGTTCCGCGCACCGCGCGACCCTGCGCGCCGAGCGCCTGAAGGCCGTCTGGCAAGTCGCGCGCGCCCTGAAGGCCATCGTGTCGGTGACAGTCAATGCAGCCGTCGAGCTGGTCCTGATCTGCTGCCTGCCGCTCGCCTACCTGGTGTCTACGTATCTAGTCGTGGATCTGCCGGCTCGCTTCATCGGACACCGGGGAGCGTACGGAAAGGTGGGCGCGCTTCTCTTCGTGGGGGCGCTTGGAATAGCGCTGATCGGCATCGCGCGCGCCGTCCAGGATGCGCCGCCCGTCGCGCCGGTGCGGCCGAAGTTCGCGAAGGCCATGTTCGGGCTTTCCTGGCTGGCCGCGCTGCTGTGCACCATCGGCGATCTGGCGGGTTAGGAGAGCGCTCCCGCAAACGCGGCGACCGTCGCGTCGATCTCCTCGCGGCCGTGAGCGCTGGACAGAAAAGCCGATTCGAACTGGGAGGGCGGCAGGTAGACGCCGCGCTCAAGCAGCGCCCGGTGCACGCGGGCGAACCGCGCAACGTCGGCCCGCTTCGCCGTCGGGTAATCGTAGACGTCCTCGCCCGCGAAGAAGAGGGTCCACATCGAGCCAATCTGGTTGATCCGTGCCGCGACGCGGGCCCGTTTCAGCGCGTCCCGGAGGTGCGCGCAGAGCTCTTCGGTCCGCTGCTCGATGCCCTCCGTGAATCCGGGCTGGGCGACGAGGTCCAGCATCGCGATGCCGGCGGCCATTGCCAGCGGATTCCCCGAGAGCGTGCCGGCCTGGTAGATGGGACCGTCGGGCGCCACCTGGCCCATGATGTCGGCGCGGCCACCGTACGCGCCTACCGGCAGCCCTCCGCCGATCACCTTCCCCAGGCAGGTCAGGTCGGGATCGATCCCGAATCGTTCCTGCGCCCCGCCGCGGGCGACGCGGAAGCCCGTCATCACCTCATCGCAGATGAACAGGGCCCCGGCGCGCCGCGTCTCCTCGCGCAACGCCTCGAGGAACCCGGGGCGCGGAAGCAGGACGCCCATGTTCCCGACCACGGGCTCGACGATCGCCGCCGCCGTTTCCTTGCCCCGCGGACCGCGGAAGAAATCACGCACCGCCGCCGCGTCGTTGTACGGCAGCACGGTGGTGAGGGCTGCGACGGCTTTCGGAACGCCTGGAGAATCGGGCAGCCCGAGCGTCTCCACGCCCGACCCTGCGCGGACCAGCAGCGGATCGGTGGCACCGTGGAAGCAGCCCTCGAACTTGACGATGCGCTCGCGTCCGGTGAAACCGCGGGCGACGCGCAGCACCGACTGCGTCGCCTCGGTCCCCGAGTTGACGAAGCGGAGCTTCTGCATCGACGGCACCAGCGCCCGTACCTTCTCGGCCAGCACGCTCTCGCGCGCGGTGGGCACGCCGAAGGTGGTCCCCAGCGCGGCGGCTTCCTGGATCGCTTGCACGATCTTCGGATGCGCGTGCCCGGCGAGAAGCGGCCCCCAGGAGAGCACGTAGTCGATGTACGAATTGCCATCCTCGTCGTGGAGGCGCGCCTTCTCGCCCCTGGCGATGAAGACCGGGTCGCCGCCGACTCCCCGAAAGGCGCGGACGGGCGAGTTCACGCCGCCCGGGAACAGCGACTTTGCGCGCTCGAATTCGCGCCGCGACTTCTCGAGCTTCAGGGAAGGCATGGCGGGCAGGTTATATCCTGCCTGCCGGGCGAGGGGCTTAGTGAGTCGAAGCTCGCCCCTGCGCGTAACCGCGATCCCACACGGCGGACATGTTGTGTGGGCTCACGGGGCTTCCGCGCTGCAGGCGCCGCTCGGCGCGCTCGAGCGAGAACTGGACGGCGTCGGGAGAGTCGTGCCGGGGGAGCGCCGCCGTGTACGCCTTGACGGCGCCTTCGTCGTCGCCCAGTTCCGCCATGCAGTTGCCCTTCTCGAAGAGGGCCTCGGCGGCTTTCTGCGTGTCGTGGAACTTGCGCTCGACAGCATCGTAGGCGGCGATGGCGTCGGCGTGGCGTCCGGAGAGGTGATAGGTGGAGGCGGAGAGGAGCGCGGCGGCTGCCGCGAGGGAGGACTTGGGCCAGCGGCGCTGGAGCTCGGAGGCGGCGGCGCGGGCGTCGTGGAACTGGCCTTGCTCGAGCAGCGCACGGGAGATCCTCAGCTGGGCCATATCGGCGCCCTTCCGGCCCGGCGCCGTCGCTACCTGATCCCTCCAGGCCTCGAGGGCGCCCTTCACGTCGCCGATGCGCATGTCGAGGTCGCCGAGCCTCTCCCGCGCCTCGAATGCTTCGGACGCCATTGGATACCGCTTCACCAGCTCCCGGTACTCGACGGCGGCGCAGCGCGGGTCATCGAGGTAGACGGCGCAGAGATCGCCCGCCAGCTTCAGCGCGCCGCGGCGGACGGCGTCGACCTTCTCGCCTTGCTCGTCGCGCAGAGTCAACAGAATCGCCCGCGCCTCGAGCAGTGCCGTCTTGTGGTGTCCGGCGAGGGCGAGATCTCTCGCATGCTGCAGACGGGCTGCGGGCCGCCCGCAGGCCGCGAGCAGCAGCGCAGTCATCGCGATCGAGATCGTGCGCCTCACGACTCAATGCGGTACCACCGGCCGCCACTCGCCGCAACGCGGCATTCGTGAGCGCGGGTGCCGCGGTGTGGGTCTTTCAGCGCCGGTACTTCGGGACGCCGAAGTTGTGCGTGAGGCCGTCCTGGGTCGTCCAGAAGATCGCTCCGTGCGCGATCGATGGCCCGCCGTAGGTCGCGTTCTGTGCAGCCGGCTCGAACCTTCGGAGCAACGTGAGGTCGTTGGCGTTCAGGATCTCCAGCCAGCTCGAGTTGTTGTCCAGAGCGGTCGATTCCACGACGAGGATTTCGCCCGCCAGCGCGAGAGGCCCGAGGACATATCCCGGCGTATAGTGCGTATGCAGAACGTTTCCGTTCGTGGGGTCGAACGCGACGACGGAACCCGGCGCCTTGCCGTCGGGCGTTTTCCCGCCGGCAGCGTAGAGGACCCCGTGCGCGAACGCGGGCGTGGAGATGCTGCCCCAGCCCAAAATCGGATCGACTCCCACTCTGGGATTGTTGGGATCGATTTGCGCCATGCGATAGGTCCAGACCGGCCCCTGGCTGAGCGCGTCGCGCCGTAGGACGTATAGATTGCCGTCCTTGCTGGTCGCCGCGACGAGCTTCATCCCTCCGGCGTCGAACGGCGTCGGCGAGCTGCCGAAATCGATGTCTTCCACGTCGGACGGGTTTTGCCAGTGATCCAACACCTGGAGCGTCTTCGGATCGAGCGCGAGGAACGCCTGCGCGTAGGGCGTGGCGCTCCTTGAACCCTGGCGGTTGCCGGTGGTTGCATAGATCCGGTTTTCGTCTTCGACGATGGTGATGCTGCTCCAGACCGTAGCGCCCTGCTGCCCGGGATTGACCAGCGACTGCGACTGGACCGCGCCCGTCGCCAGATCGATGGCGACGATGCGACCGGCGACCTCGCACTGCAGGCCCGCCGACGAGGCGACGCCGACGTAGAGGCGTCCCAGCCGGGTCGAGACCGCGGGCGAGGACTGGATGAATTCGCCGTTGGCAGCCGCCGACGGATGGGCGACGCGCGCCGGCGCCCAGACGTCGGTGCCATCTGAGGCGCGGAGCGCGTAGACGTTTCCGTCCGGCGACGCGACGTACACGACGCCGTTCGCGATCGCCGCGGACGCCCAGAACCCGGGCTGCTTGGAGTCTTCGCAGTTGGTGACGATCGGCAAGTTCAGCGTCCTCGACCAAAGCTCTTTGCCCGTCGATTCCTCGATGGCCTTCACTTTTCCGCTGAACGCCGTCGTGTAAACGACGATCCCTTCGGCGGCCACGGCTTGCGTGTACACGTACAGGTCGAAATTCTGTTGCCATAGCGGAGTCAGATTCGCGACCTCCGCGGCCTCGAAGACCCCGGGATTCTCTGACCTGCCGAGAGGATCGTGGCGGTACTGTCCCCAGTCACCGCCGCCGAGCGGACCGGCGTCGGGACCTGCGTCCGGACCGGCATCCGGTCCGCCATCGGGGTTGCCTGCGTCCGTACCGCCGCCATCCGTCGGCGGCGTGATGATTCCGGAGCCGCCCCCGTTCGACCCGCACGCGAGCGCGCAGAGCAGGATACCGAACAGTGCTGTCCGTCGCATCCGCCTTCCCCCGGACCGGGAAGGTGGACAGCCGCCGTGCACCGGGCAAGGCCCCTACTGGTCGCCGTCGGGGGGCGAGCCGTCGTCGTCTTCGTTGCCTGCCTGCTCGGTCACGACCGCGGCTGCGACGTCCGCTTCCCGTTCCTCGGGAGCACGCGTCGCGCCGACGACCTTCTCGC
>VBKI01000104.1 GCA_005879535.1 Deltaproteobacteria bacterium
CTCGACCCGGCTGTGGACCGCACTGCCACTGCGCGGGCGTTCGCGCGGCCCGCGCAGACGCTCCTTGCCGACGACGACCTGGGGACCGCGGTGGAGCGCCTGTCGAGCGCCGGGGTCGCGGAGGCCGTCGTCGTGGACTCGAATGGCAAACCGGTGGGCGTCGTCTCGCGCGAAGGAATTCTCGAAGCCTGGCGTCGGGCGACCGTACCCGGCTGACGTGGCGTCGCACGGGGATCTAAGATGCCCGATATGGACATCTCGCAGCGGTTCAACATCGGGGCCGAGCTGATCGAGCAGAACCTGCGCGCGGGCCGGGGCGACGCGCCCGCCATCTGGTCGGGGGGGAAGATTCTCACCTACCGCGACGTCGAAGCGCTGACGGACCGGCTTGCATCGGCGCTCTTGCGCGCCGGCGTCAAGCCGGAGCAGAGGGTGCTGTTCGTCCTCCCCGACTCGCCCGAGCTCGCCGCCGGGTATCTCGCTGCGATGAAGATCGGCGCGGTGGCCGTGCCCTGCAATCCGCTCCTGCGTTCGGCGGACTACGCCTACTTCGTCGAGGAGAGTCGCGCGCGCCTCGCGCACCGAGACGATCCCGGCGAGAGCGTCGCCTTCCAGCAGCGGAAACGCCGCGTGCTTCGTCGGCGCGATGATCCCAAGAAGATCTTCGTACGGCAGGTCGGCCGGGAGCGACTCCACGCGATCGAGCGCCTGCGCGACGGACAGATCCGCCAGCGCGGGCCCGCCCCGGGAGAGGCGGACGCCCCTCCTCCGCGCACCGATGGTGTAGATGGATCCGCCGAGCGCTCCCTGCACCACCGCCGCCGCGATTCCGCAGGCGACGAGCAGCGGCAGGACGATCTGGTAGCTGCCGGTCAGCTCGAACATCATGAGTACGCCGGTGAGCGGAGCCAGCGTCGCGCCCGCCACGACCGCTCCCATCCCGACGGCGGCATACGCGCCCGGAGAAGATGCGATCCCGGGGAGGGCGGAATGGACCAGGTCGCCGAACGCGCCGCCCAGCATCGCCCCGATGAATACTGCTGGAAAAAAGCTCCCCCCGGGAGACCCGGAACCGAGCGTGAACGAGGTGGCGATCAGCTTGCTTCCCAGCGCGAGCACCAGGGCGCCGAACGCCAGCTTTCCGGCGAGCGCGGCGTTCATCGTCTCGATGCCGGTGCCGAGGACCCTCGGCGCGAGCAGGCCGATACAGCCGACGAGGAGTCCGCCCAGCGCCGCGCGGAGCTCCGGCCGCAGGGGAATGCGCCCGAACTGCTCCTCCACCCCGTGGATCACGCGAATGTAGAGAAGCGCACACAGACCGGCGACCAGCCCGAGGGCCAGATACACCGCGATCTCCGAAGGGTGCTTGAGCGACCACGCGACTGCGCGCAGCTCGGTGCCGCCGCCGAGCAGAGCCCGCGAGGTGGCCACCGCGGTCACGCAGGCGAGCACCACCGGCGCGAATCGGCGAACGTCGAAGTCGGCCAGCACGATCTCCAGGGCAAAGAGCGATCCCGCGAGGGGCGCCTGGAAGGAAGCGGCAATGCCCGCGCCCGCTCCCGCCGCCAGCAGCATCGACGTCTCGCTTCTCGGCAGCGCGAGAAACCGTGACAACGACGAGGCGACGGCGCCCCCGAGATGGACGACGGGGCCTTCCCTTCCCGCGCTGCCGCCGGACCCGATCACCAGGCCAGCGGCGAGCGATTTCCAGACGGCGACACGGCCCTTGATCGGCGCGCCCGGCTTGTGCACTGCCTCGATGACCTCGACGACGCCGTGACCGCCGCTCTCGGGGCTGACGCGGACGATCAGCGCCGCGAACAGCGCGCCCAGCGCGGGGCCGGCGACCCAGGTCCAGCGCGGCGCCCGCAGGAGCATGGCGTACAGTCCGCCGGCGCTCTCGTGGAAGGTGCCGTTGAAGGTGCCGAGCAGAAGGAGCGGATAGTAGAGAGCCAATCCGAGGGCGGCAGCAAGCGCGACGGCGCGGATGCGGTGGACTTCGAAGAGCGGAAGGCGTTTGCGACCCAACGCATCGAGAATCGGCGCGGCGAGCAGCAGGAGCACCGCCATCGCCAGGAACTCCAGATGCCAGTGGGCGGCCCCGAGACGAGCGCGAAAGAGGCCGGTCCAGCGGTCGCGATTCGGACCGAACAGCGACAACGCCACTTCGTTGCCCCGGAAGCCGACCAGCTGCACGAAGCGGAGCGCATTGGCGAAAAGTCCCGCCGCGATGCCTCCGTAGAGGCCGATCACCGCCGCGACCCCCATCACCAGCGCCCGCTCGAACGGAAAGCGCGCCGCCTGACGGCGCAAGGGGCCCGCGGCGCGTTGCCAGAGGGGAATCTGCCCGGCCATCCGAGGCTTGTAGCAGAACGCGCTTTTGTCTCGATTTGTTTCTCCGGCGAACGCGCCCTTGACGGTGCGCCCGGCCGGCAATTAGTTGCCGCAGCAAATGTTGCGCGAGCAAGAATACGTAGGCCTCCTCATCGCGGTGGCACAGCGCACCGTCAAGGTCGCGGCTCAGCGCCACGCGCGCACGCTGGGGCTGACGGCGCGGCAATTCTGGTTCCTCAACGCCGCGCGCGAGCTTTCCGGAGCGTCGCTCGGCGAGATCGCGCGCCGGCAGCGGATGGATGCTCCCACCGCCTCGCGCCTCGCGGAAAGTCTGGCCCGCCGCGGACTGCTGCGCACCGCGCACGACGACCGCGACCGACGGGCGCTCCGCGTCCTGCTCACTCCGGCAGGAGGGAGGTTGGCGGAGAAGATCGCTCCCCTCGCGGCATCGGTGCGCAACGCGGTGGTGCAGGGCATCTCGCGGCGCGAGCAGCAGGCCCTGAAAACGTACTTGCGCAAGGTGATCGCCAACCTCGAGATGTTCGCGACCAAGGCCGGCGGCGAACGCGATGTGCACGGTGGAGGCGCCGCATGATCGGCGTCGTCTTCGCGCTCCTTGCCGCTGGCCGCATCGTCACGCTCGACGACGCCGTCCAGTCCGCCCGTGAGCATCAACCCCAGCTGCGCCAGGCCCGCGCCAACACCGCGGCGGCCGGCGCCCGCGCCCGCGAGGCGTTGGCTCCGCTGCTTCCGCAGCTCAGTGCAACTGCCGGTTACAACCGCCGGATCGCGAGCGGCGGCGGTACCGTCGCCACCAGCACCAACACCGGCGTCATCTCCTCTACGCAGAACTCGTTCTCCGACAGCGTCACCGCCCAGGTTCTGGTCTTCGATTTCGGATCGCAGTTCAATCGGTTCCGGTCGGCGCAAGCGCAGTCCGACGCGCAAGCCGCCACCGAGCGCGCGACCGCGCTCCAGATCGACTTCAACGTCCGTGCCGCGTACTTTGACACCAGGGCGAACGCCGCCCTCGCACAGGTGGCGCGTGAGAACCTCGACAACCAGATCCGGCACCTGCAGCAGACCGAGGGCTTCGTCCAGGCCGGTACCCGGGCGGAGATCGATCTGGTGCAGGCGCGCACAGATACCGCGAACGCCCGGGTGGCGCTGATCAACGCAGACAACGCGTATCAGACTTCCAAGCTGAACCTGAACGCCGCGATGGGTGTGCAAGGCCCCACCGATTACGATGTCGCCGACACGCAGGCGCCTCCGGTCCTTGGCGAGGACGGCGCGCTCGATGCGCTGCTCGAAGAGGCGAATCGAGCGCGGCCGGAGGTGCAGTCGCTGGAGTCCCAGATCCGCGCAGATCAGCTCACGGTGAGCTCCCTCCACGGTCAGTACTTGCCCTCGGTCGGCGTCAACGCGGGATTCATCCAGTCGGGGCAGTCGCTCGATCAGCTCGGCTGGCGGCTCGGCGCCGGCGTCTCCTTGACGTGGAACATCTTCGAAGGCGGCTTGACGAGGGCGCAGGTCAGCGAGGCGGAGGCAAACGTGATCGCGGCGGTGGCGCAGCTCGACCTGCAGCGCCAGCAGATCCGTTCCGACGTCGACGGCGCGCGGCTGGCGGTGCGCGCCGCCAAGGAATCGCTCAGCGCCACGCAGGAAGCGCTGACCAACGCGCGCGAACGCCTCCGACTTGCCGAAGAGCGGTACGCGGTTGGGGTGGGCAGCGCCATCGAGCTGGGCGATGCGCAGATAGCGCTGGCGCAGGCTGCCGCGCAGGCGGTGCAGGCGGACGACAAGCTCTCCACGGCGCGGGCGCAACTGCTTCGCGCATTGGGACGGCAATAGGAGCGCGGGCATGCGGGATCGGAAAATCCTCCTCGTCGTCGTCGCTGTGGTGGCCATCGCCGCCATCGGCTTCTTCGTCTATCGCCGCAGCACACAGAAGAAGCAGGCCAGCGCGCAGCGCGACCAGGCGCAGGCCGCCGCGCGAGTCATCCCCGTCGTCGCCGCGGCGGTCCAGCGGCGGGACGTTCCCATCTACCTCGACGGGCTCGGCAACGTGACCGCGTTCAAGACCGTCACCGTCCGCTCGCAGGTGGACGGGCTGCTGCAGGAGGTGCTCTTCCGCGAAGGACAGCCGGTCAAGTCGGGCGAAATCCTGGCGCGCATCGATCCGCGGCCGTTCCTCAACCAGCTCCGCCAGGCTGAAGGCGCTCTGGCCCGCGATACGGCGCAGCTCCAGGCAGCGAAAGTCAACCTCGAGCGGTACAAGCAGCTCGCTGCGAAGAAGCTGATTCCACAGCAGCAGGCCGACGACCAGGCGGCCATGGTCGGGCAACTCGAGGGGACCGTGCAAGTCGACCGGGCGACGATCCAGTCGGCGAAGCTCAGCCTGGACTACGCAAGCATCAAGTCTCCGATCGAGGGCGTCAGCGGCGTGCGGATCGTCGATCCCGGCAACCTGGTGCACGCCTCCGACACCAACGGGCTGGTGGTGATCACGCAGCTCGACCCGATCACCGTCCTTTTCAGCCTTCCCCAGGACGAGCTGCCGCGTGTGATGCGCGAGCTGCAGGCGGGACAGATGACGGTGGAGGCCTGGAGCCGCGACGGCTCGCAGAAGCTCTCCACCGGCCAGCTCGCCCTGGTGGACAACCAGATCAACGCCGCCACCGCCACGCTCCGGCTCAAGGCGGTCTTTCCCAACCCGCAGCGGCTGTTGTGGCCGAACCAGTTCGTCAAGGCGCGCCTCTTGCTCACCACCCGCAAGGACGCGCTGGTGGTGGCGTCGACCGTACCGCAGCGCGGTCCCGACGGAACGTTCGCGTACGTCATCCAGCAGGACCAGACCGTACAGCCGCGCAACATCGAGATCGACCACACCGAAGGAGAGATGGCGATCGTCGCCAAGGGCTTGACCGAAGGCGAGCAGGTGGTGGTCGACGGTCAGAACCAGCTTCGCGCCGGCAGCAAGGTCGCCGCGCGGCAGGCGGGGCAGCCCGCTCGGACGCAGCGTGAGGGAGAGGGGCCACGCGCCGATTCGCCGCGCTCCACCCCTCGCGGACCCCGGCCGTGAGCATTTCCGAACCCTTCATCCGGCGGCCGGTCGCAACCGCTCTGCTCACGGTCGGCCTTCTGCTGGCCGGGATGATCGGGTATCGGGAGCTGCCGGTCAGCGCGCTGCCGCAGGTGGAATATCCGACCATCCTCGTCTCCACGCTGCTTCCCGGCGCCAGCGCCGAGACGATGTCTTCGGCGGTGACGACGCCACTCGAGCGGCAGTTCGGGCAGATGCCTGCGCTGGCGCAGATGACGTCGATCTCCAGCTTCGGAACCTCGCAGATCACCCTGCAGTTCGAGCTCGACCGCAGCATCGACGCCGCCGAGCAGGACGTGCAGGCTGCCATCAACGCGGCGTCGAACCTGCTTCCCCGCACCCTTCCCGCCCCGCCGACGTACTCGAAGAGCAATCCCGCCGACCAGCCGGTGCTGACCCTGTCGGTGTCGTCGAAATCGCTTCCGCTCGACCAGGTGAACGACGCCGCGGACAGCATCCTGGCCCAGAAGATCTCGCAGGTCTCCGGCGTCGGCCTCGTCACCATCAACGGCGCACAGAAGCCCGCCGTGCGCGTGCAGGCCGACCCGGCGGCGCTCGCCGGCGCCGGCCTCACCCTCGAAGACGTGCGCGCCGCGCTCGCCGCCAGCAACGTGAACCAGCCCAAGGGCAACCTCGACGGCCCGCGCCGCGACTACATGCTCGCGACGAACGACCAGCTCGCACGCGCAGAGTCCTTCCGCCCCCTGATCATCGCCTACAAAGGCGGCGCACCGGTCCGGCTGGACGAGGTGGGAGACGTGATCGACGGAGTGGAGAACGCGCAGCTCGCCGGTTGGGCCAACCGCGACCGCGCCATCATCCTCAACGTCCAGCGGCAGCCCGGCGCGAACGTGATCCAGACCGCCGATCGGGTGAAGGGGCTCCTCCCACAGCTCAAGGCCACGCTCTCGCAGGGCATCGACGTGAACATCGTCGCCGACCGGACCGAGACCGTGCGCGCGTCCGTCGACGACGTCCAGTTCACGCTCGTCCTCACCATCGTCCTGGTGGTGGCGGTCATCTACGTGTTCCTCCGCTCGCTGCGCGCCACGATGATCCCCGGCGTGGCGGTGCCGCTCAGCCTGATCGGCACCTTCGGCGTGATGTACCTGTGCGGCTACTCGCTCAACAACCTCTCGCTGATGGCTACATCGAGGAGGGCGATCCGCCCTTCGAGGCGGCGCTCAAGGGCGCGAAGCAGATCGGGTTCACCATCGTCTCGCTGACGGTGTCCCTGGTCGCGGTGCTGATCCCGCTCCTCTTCATGGGCGGCATCATCGGCCGGCTCTTCCGCGAGTTCGCCGTCACGCTCTCCATCGCCATCGGCGTGTCGGCGATCCTCTCGCTCACCTTGACCGCGATGATGTGCGCGCACCTGCTCAAGCCGCACGACGAATCGAAGGAGACCCGTTTCAACCGGTGGACGGAGCGGCAATGGGAAAGGCTCGCGCGTCTGTACGATCGCGGGGTGAGCTGGGTGCTCGATCACCAGCCGCTCACGCTCGCCGTCACCGTGGGCACCCTGGCCTTGACCTTCCTGCTCGCCCTGGTGGTCCCGAAGGGCTTCTTTCCCCAGCAGGACACGGGCCTGATCCTGGGTATCTCCGAGGGTTCGCCGGACGCCTCGTTCCTCCGGATGGTGGATCGGCAACGCGCGCTAGCCGACGTGGTGCTGCAGGATCCCGACGTCCAGGCACTGGCCTCCTTCATCGGCGCCGACGGCACCAACCCCACCACCAACAGCGGACGCCTCAACATCACCCTCAAGCCGCGCAGCCAGCGGAGCGCCAGCGCCGCGGAGATCATTGCGCGCCTGCAACCCCGGGTGGCGGAGGTCGAAGGCGTCCAGCTCTTCCTCCAGCCGGTGCAGGACCTCCAGATCGAGACGCGCACCAGCCGCACCCAGTTCCAGTACACGCTGGAGGACGCGAACCCGGCCGAGCTGGCGGAGTGGGGGCCCAAGGTCGTGCAGCAGCTGCGGACCCTGCCCGAGCTGCGCGACGTGACCAGCGATGCGATGTCCTCAGGCCTGAAGGAGACGCTCACCATCGACCGCGACACGGCCGCGCGGCTGGGAATCCTTCCGCAGACCATCGACGACACGCTCTACGACGCTTTCGGCCAGCGCCAGGTATCGACCATCTTCACGCAGCTCAACCAGTACCGGGTCATCCTCGAGGTGCGTCCCGAGGACCAGCAGGACCCGACGGCCTTGCAGCGCATCTATCTCAAGGCGCAGACCGGCGACGCAGTGCCGCTGAGCGCGTTCTCGCGCTTCGAGCCGGGAACTTCTCCCCTCACCATCAATCACCAGGGGCAGTTCCCCTCCGCGACCATCTCCTTCAACCTCGCTCCCGGAGCCGCCCTCGGCGAGGCGGTGGATGCCATCGGCCGCGCGGAGGCGGAAATCGGGCTGCCGCAAGGAGTCCGCGCCGACTTCTCTGGCACCGCGCAGGCGTTCCAGCAGTCGCTCGCCTCCGAGCCGGTGCTGATCCTCGCCGCGTTGATCACGGTCTACATTGTGCTCGGCGTACTCTACGAGAGCTACATCCACCCGGTGACCATCCTCTCGACGCTGCCCTCCGCGGGCGTCGGCGCCCTGCTCGCGCTCATCCTCTGCCGGACCGACTTCTCCGTCATCGCTCTGATCGGCATCATCCTGCTGATCGGGATCGTGAAGAAGAACGCGATCATGATGATCGACTTCGCGCTGGAGGCCGAGCGCGACCAGGGGATGACGCCGCGCGAGGCCATCCACCAGGCGTGCCGGCTCCGCTTCCGGCCGATCATGATGACCACCATGGCCGCGTTGCTGGGAGGCATTCCCCTCGCACTGGGCACCGGGACGGGGAGCGAGCTGCGGCGGCCGCTGGGCATTTCCATCGTGGGCGGCCTGCTCATCTCGCAGGTGCTGACGCTGTACACGACTCCCGTCGTGTACCTCTACATGGGACGGCTGGGAGCGTGGCTGGGCCGCGGCCGCAAGGGGAAGCCGGCGGAGTCGATGCCGGCCGAGGCGCCCGCGTCATGAACGTCTCGGCGCCGTTCATCCGCCGTCCGGTGGCGACCACGCTGCTCGCCATCGCCGTGGTCCTCGCGGGCAGCGCCGCGTACACGCAGCTTCCAGTGGCGCCTCTGCCGCGCGTCGACAATCCCACCATCAACGTCAACGCCGGGCTTCCCGGGGGCAGTCCGGAAACGATGGCCTCCGCCGTGGCGACGCCCCTCGAGCGCCGCTTCGGCCGCATCGCAGGAATCACCGAGATCACCTCCGCCAGCACCCTGGGGCAGACGCAACTGACGCTGCAGTTCGATCTCGATCGCGACGTCGATTCCGCCGCGCGCGACGTCCAGGCCGCAATGAATGCCGCCGCCGGGGATCTTCCGCCGAACCTGCCCAGCCGGCCCAACTATCGCAAGGCAAACCCCGCCGACGCGCCGATCCTGATCGTGGCGCTCACTTCCACGACGCTACCGATGGGCCAGGTGTTCGACACGGCGAACACCATCCTTGCCCAGAAGATCTCGCAAGTCTCCGGCGTGGGGCAGGTGACGGTGGGCGGCGGGCAGCAGCCGGCGGTGCGCGTTTCCGTCGACCCATCGGCGCTCGCCGGCGTCGGCCTCTCGATGGAGGACGTCCGCTCGGCCCTCTCCACCGCCACCGCCAACTCGCCCAAAGGGGCGTTCTCCGGGGAGTCGCAGACCCGCAGCATCGCCGCCAACGACCAGCTCACCAAGGCAGCGCAGTACCGGCCACTGATCATCGGCTACAACAACGGCGCGCCCGTGCGCCTCTCCGACGTGGCACGGGTCAGCGACGACGTCGAGAACCAGCGCGCCGCGGGTTGGGTGGATGGCCGGCGCGCCATCCCGGTGATCATCCGGCGGCAGCCGGGCGCCAACATCATCGAGGTGATCGACCGCGTGAAGGCGCTGATCCCGGAGCTGACGCGCTCGATCAATCCCGCCATCGACGTCACCATCGCGCTGGACCGCAGCACCACCATCCGCGCTTCGGTCGTCGACGTGGAGCGCACCCTCCTCATCAGCATCGGGCTGGTGGTGCTGGTGGTGTTCCTCTTCCTGCGCAACGTGCGGGCCACCGCCATCCCCAGCGTAGCGGTGCCGCTCTCGCTGATCGGCACCTTCGGTGCGATGTACCTGTGCGGCTACAGCCTCGACAACCTGTCGCTGATGGCGCTGACCATCTCCACCGGCTTCGTGGTGGACGACGCCATCGTGGTCACGGAGAACGTCTCCCGGTTCATCGAGGCCGGCGACTCGCCGATGCAGGCTGCGTTCAAGGGAGCCAAGCAGATCGGCTTCACCATCGTGTCGATCACGGCGTCGCTGCTCGCCGTGTTCATCCCGATTCTGTTGATGGGCGGGCTGGTGGGCCGGCTCTTCCGCGAGTTCGCGGTGACGCTCTCGATCGCCATCGCCATCTCGGCGGTGGTGTCGCTGACCGTCACTCCGATGATGGCCTCGCGCATGCTGAAGCACGACCGCGAGGTGAAGCACGGCCGCCTGTACCGCGCCTCGGAAGGCGCCTTCAACTGGATGCGCGACACGTACGGCAGCGCGCTCCGCTGGGTGCTCGAGCACGAGTGGCTGATGCTCGCTGCCACGGGCGCCACCATCGCCTTCACCGTCTATCTCTACGTGGTCATTCCCAAGGGCCTCTTTCCGCAGCAGGACACCGGCTCGCTGGCAGGTGGCTCGCAGGCGCCGCAGGACATCTCGTTTCCGGCGATGAAAGCGCGGACCGAGGCGCTCAACGAGGTGCTCGCCCAGGATCCGAACATCGAGCACTTCGTTTCCTTCATCGGACAGGGAAATACGGGCTTCTTCTTCATCCAGCTCAAGCCCTGGGGCGTGCGGAAGCTCACCGCCGACCAGGTGGTCGGGGCGCTGCGGCCCAAGCTCGCGCGCGTGCCCGGCATCAACCTCTTCCTGCAGAACGTCCAGGACGTGCGCCTGGGCGGCCGCCTTTCCAGCGCGCAGTACCAGTACACGCTGGTAGACGCGAACCTCGACGAGCTGACGAAGTGGGCGCCGGGCGTGCTGGAGAAGCTGCGCTCCCTTCCCCAGCTCCGCGACGTGAATACCGACCAGCAGACACAGGGGCTCCGCCTCGACATCACGGTGGATCGGGATACCGCGGCGCGGCTCGGCATCACCCCCCAGGTGATCGACGACACGATCTACGACGCCTTCGGTCAGCGCCAGGTCGCCACCATGTACACGCAACTGAACCAGTACCGGGTGGTGCTGGAGGTGAAACCGGAATTCCAGGTGACTCCGGCGCAGGTGCAGATGCTGTACGTTCGGACGCCCACCGGCGCCCAGGTGCCGCTCAGCGCCCTCGCGAAGATCACCGAGGCGTCGCAGGCACTGAGCGTCAACCACCAGGGACAGTTCCCGGCCGTGACGCTCTCGTTCAACCTGGCCCCGGATGCCTCGCTGGGACAGGCGGTGACGGCGATCGATCGGGCGACGAGGGAGATCGGGCTTCCGGCAAGCGCGCGGGGATCGTTCCAGGGTACGGCGCAGGCGTTTCAGCAGTCGCTGGCGAGCGAGCCTTTCCTGATCGCCTTCGCGCTGGTGGCCGTCTACATCGTGCTGGGGGTGCTCTACGAGAGCTACGTGCACCCCATCACCATCCTTTCCACCCTGCCCTCCGCAGGCGTCGGCGCGCTGATCGCGCTGTTCGTGGTGAACACGGAGTTCAGCATCATCGCGCTGATCGGAATCATCCTCCTCATCGGCATCGTGAAGAAGAACGCGATCATGATGATCGACTTCGCCATCGAGGCGGAACGCGAGGAAGGCCTCTCCACGGTCGAAGCCATCTACAAGGCGTGTCTCTTGCGCTTCCGGCCGATCCTCATGACCACTCTCGCCGCCCTGCTTGGCGGCGTCCCGCTGGCCATCGGCCACGGCGCCGGCGCCGAGCTGCGGCAGCCCCTCGGCATCACCATCGTGGGCGGCCTGCTCTTCTCGCAGATGCTCACGCTCTTCACCACGCCGGTGATCTACGTCGCCCTCGACCGCTTCACCCGAAGGCAACGCGCCCACGCGCTTCCGGCTCCACAACCGACTGCGTGAGCTCAGCCTCGTGCATCTGCAGACTCAAGACTTACTTCTTTTTCAGGCGGGCTACGGTCTCGCCGAGGCGGCGCTGGGAGTCCGGGGCGAACCAGGTCTCCAGCCAGCGTTCCGCTTCGGCAGCTTCGTTCGCGCGCGCTGCCGCCGCGACGGGGCGGCGCAGCGATTCCTTCACCATCCGGACTCCGGCAGGGGGCAACGCGGCGAGCATCGCCGCGCGCTCCAGCGCGCGCGGAAGCAGCTCGGTTTCCGCGGCGACCTCGTGCAAGAGCCCGAGCTGGAGCGCCTCGCGCGGCGAGACCAGCCGTCCTTCCAGCGCGAGCACCGCCAGCGAAGGACCGGGCACCTGCCAGCGCAGGGTCTCCACCACCAGGGAAGGCAGCCCGATCCCGAGCTGCGCCTCGTTGAGCCCGATGCGCGCCGAATCGCGATCGACGCCGATGCGCACGTCAGCCTGGAGCGCGAGGACGCAACCACCGGCGACCGCATGCCCGTTGACGGCGGCAACGACCGGGATGGGCACCTCGAATGCGCGCATCATCAGGGCGTCGAAGCGGAAGATGAACGATCGCATCCGCGCGCGGTCGAGGCCGACCAGCGCGGGGAGATCGAGGCCGGCGCTGAACGCCGACCCCTGGCCGGTGATCACCGCTGCTCGCGACTCGCTGAGCTGCGCGAGCAGCGACTCGAGGCGGTCGAGGAGCTCGGGCCCGATGGCATTGGCCTTTCCGTTCTCCAGCCGCAACAACGCGACGTTGCCATGGCGTTCGATACGCATCGCTTCATTCACCTCCCCACGACTGACGGGGCTTGCGGGATCGATTGGTTTCCGGCCGCGTCCGCCGTCGCCACGGCGAAGAACCAGTCGTCGGTGGTCACCGAGGGCAGCGTCACCTCCGTCACCTTCCCCAGCGACTGCGCGCGTTCCCAGACCACTCCGTCGGCGGGCCGCCGGTAGAGGATCACCTCGGCGATTCGCGCGTCCGGCGACAGCTTCCAGCGCAGCTTCGCATCGGGCGACACGGCGCCCGCCAGCGTCACCTCCTGCGGCGGCGGCGGCGCAAACGACAGCGAGGCGATGGCCGCCCCCAGCGCCCGGCACATGCGGGCTGCGTACGCGGCGTCGAAGCGCCAGAGCTCGTCTCCGAACCGGACGCCGTTCTCGGTGCGCGGTGTCTGGTGCTGTCCGCGGTAGTTCTCCCGCGCCTCGCTCAGGCGGAGGGCGGGGAATCCCTCGCGCGCAAACGACATGTGATCGCTCCCGCGCGCGATCCGGTCCCGCCGCAGGATCACGCGCAGGCGCAGGCTGGGCACGTACAGCTCGCCGGTGCGCTGGACGTAGCGCGCCCAGTCCCGGGCGGCGCTGTCGTTCTCGTTTCCCACCGCCAGCCGCAGCTTCTTCTGCGCCTCCGACTCCGTCTCCGGCGTTCCTTCGGAAAAGAGGCGCGCCACCGTCGCATCGCGGACGCCGTCCTGGCCTTCGCTGTTCCCGGCGATGTCCACGCTGGCCATCGCCACCACCTCCACGCCTTCCGACTTCAGCCGCCGTGCGAGGTGCTGCGATCCGATCAGGCCCTGCTCCTCGCCGGCGACCGCGACGAGATACACCGTCAGCGCCGGGGATTCGTCCTTGAGCGCGTTCGCCAGCTCCAGCGCCATCGCGGTGCCACTGGCGTCGTCGATCGCTCCCGGCGCGTCGGCCTTCGGGTCCATCACGTCGCTGGGCATCGAGTCGTAGTGCGCCGTCATCACGATCGCCTGTTTGGAGCGCGCTGAATCCGATCCCGGCAGGATCACGCCGACATTCACGATCTCTACTGCCGACGGAATGCGCTTCCCATCGGGCTGCGCGGTGAAGCGATCCTCGAACGGTTTCAGCCTCGACCCTTTGGCGATGGCAGAGAACTCGGCCGCGAGCCATTCGCGCGCCGGCACGATCCCGCGGCCGGGCGCCTGCGTACCGGAGAGCGTGTGCCGGGTCCCGAATTCCGTCAGACGCTTCACGGTGGCCTCCAGGCGCGCCGCATCGATGCGGCGCACCATGGCCTCGACCCTCGGGTCGCGCCGCTCCTGCGCGAACGCCGGCACCGCCAGCAACAAGGCCACCGCAAGACCCTTCATGGAGTCCTCCGCCAGAGGAGGTAGACGGGAAGACCCACCAGCGTCAACGCGAGCCCGGTGAAGCTGTGCACAGGATCGCGCGCGAACGTGGAGATGACGACCGCCGCGCATACTGCGATGAAGAGGAGCGTCGTCAGCGGATGGCCGGGCATCCGCACGGGTTCGCCGCGCCGGCGGAAGACGAAGAGGCAGGCTGCGGTGAGGGCGAAGAAGATGAAGTCGATCGACACCACGTAGCGGAGCAGCACCTCGTAGGTTCCCGCCAGGGCCAGCCCGATGGCGACGGCGCCTTGCAGGACGATCGCGGTGACCGGCGCGCGGGTACGCGGGTGCACCCGGGCGACGCCCCGGAAGAAGGCGCCGTCTTCCGCCATCGCGTAGTAGACCCGTGGAGCGGTGAGGATGCTCTGGCTGAGGAAGCCGAGCGAGGAGATGGCGACTCCGGCTCCGATCAGCGCGGCGCCGGAGGGACCGACCACCCGCTCCGCGACATCCATGGCGGGCGCCGCGCTCTGCTCCAGGCCCGCCTTCCCCAGCACCCTGAGGCACGCGATCGCCACGCCGGCGTACAAGGCGACCACGCCGAGGACGCCGGCGATGAGCGCCCGGGGGAGATCGCGGCGAGCGTCCTTCATCTCGCCGGCGACGAAGCAGGCGGTCTGGAAACCGCCGTAGGAAAAGAGCACGGGTACCAGCGCCGCCACGAAGCTCGTCCCGCTCTTTGGACGGTCGAACGCGGCAGAAGGCGCCCCCGCGAACCCGATGGCGACCAGCGTGGCGATGGCCGCGATCTTCAGCACCATCAACGCGCTCTGCACGCGAGCGCCGGCAGCAACGCCCAGGCAATTGACGAGAGTCAGGACGGACATCACCAGCGCCGCGAGGGCGCCTTCCGGAAGCCCGATGCCCGTGAGCTGGCGGAAGTATCGGGCGAAGGTCATCGCGCAGACCGCCATTCCCCCCGTCTGGATCACGACCAGGAGCGCCCACCCGTAGAGAAATCCGACCGCCGGATGCCAGGCCTCGCGCAGGTACACGTACTGCCCGCCAGCGAAGGGCCGCTGCCGGGAAAGAGCGGCGTAGACGAACGCGCCGAGCAGCGCGACGACGCCTCCCAGAAGCCAGGCGCCGATCATCTCCGCGCTCGTCGTGGTCAGGGAAGCGACGATGGCGGGAGTGACGAAGATGCCGGATCCGACGATGCCGCCCATCACCACCATGGTGGCGTCGAACAGGCCGATGCGTCGCGCCAGCCGTTCCTCGGACACCGCCAGCGTCTATCATGGCGCGCTGGCCTCAGATGATCAGGGCACTCGTGGCGTCATCTGTTTTTGTGTGGCGAGCGCCTTCTCCGCCCTCGCGGACAGCTCCGCGCTCTGCTGCAGGAGCTTCTCGGCCGCCCGGACCGCTTGCGGCGTCGGGGCCAGGTCCGTCGACTCCAGCAGACTGTAGAGGGCGCCGAGGCGGGCGTTCCAGGGTACCAGCGCGGGCTGCGGCTCCTCCACCAAGGGCTTGCGCTCCTCCGCAGATCCCTCCAGCGCGGCGAGAGCGGCGTCATCGGGACGATCGTTCCGCAGCCGTCGAACCTGCTCGACGAGGCGCGTGTTGCGATCGAGGGCCTCCGCCAGCCGCTGCGAGAGCGCGAACTGCTGCCGGAGCCCTGCTTCCGGCGTTTTCACGCGCGGGTCCATCCGGACCGTCAGCGGTCACGTCAGCGACCGGCCTGCAGCGGTGAGACGAACCGTGTACTGGCCGGGCAGCGCCCAAGGTCCGCGCGGCTCCTTCGGCGTATCGCGCGGCACCGCGGCGATCGAATAGCCGCCCTCGAGCGCCACCGGCGCCGGCCAGTGCAGGTCCCAGACGAAGCGGTGCAATCCCGCATCGGAGGAAGGACGCCGCGCTGGACGGATCCACCAGCGCGGCACGTTCCCGTCGTCGGTAACGGGCTCCGTCCGATCGCCGCTGGAGAAGCGACGCACCACCTTTCCGCCCCCATCGAGGATCTCGATCGTCACCTCGGAGCCGGCCTTGAGGAGGTAGTCGATGATCGCGCCGTCGGGCGGGTCCTCGCCCCTCGGCTCGTCCGGCGGCATG
>VBKI01000105.1:0-1975 GCA_005879535.1 Deltaproteobacteria bacterium
AATCATCGAATTGCTGCGCGAGATTGGTGCGCACGTGCACTATTGCGACCCATACTTTCCGGTTGCTCGGCATACCCGCAGGCATGGCGACCTGAATCTTCGTTCGGTTCCGCTCACGGCGGAAGCGCTGGGCGAATTCGACGCCCTCGTGGTTGCCACCGCACACGAGGAATTCAGGAACGCACTGCTGTACGCGCACGCGAGGCTGATCGTGGACACCCGCAACGTGATCGGACCGCTGTTCGGCGGCAAACCGCCGATGCTCACGGT
Source organism: Deltaproteobacteria bacterium (assembly GCA_005879535.1). Classification (NCBI taxonomy): domain Bacteria; kingdom Pseudomonadati; phylum Myxococcota; class Myxococcia; species Deltaproteobacteria bacterium. The sequence goes on from VBKI01000105.1 coordinate 271, forward strand.
CAAAGCCTGATTTTCTGCTCGCGTCGGACTGTCCACCAAGAGGAGAATACCTGCACGATGCGCTCACTGGCCTTGCCATCCCACAGGTCTGGGACGCGGCCGGCTTTACCGCGTCCGGCGAGCACGTCGCGCACCGCGGAGATGATACGCGCCGGATCCATGCCAACCAGCGTGTTCGTGCCCTCTTCGACGGTCACGGGGCGCTCCGTGTTCTCGCGCATGGTCAGGCAGGGAATGCCCAACGCCGTCGTTTCTTCTTGCAAGCCGCCAGAGTCGGTGAGGACGACCTTCGCCTGCGACGTCAATGCGAGGAAATCTAGATACCCGAGGGGTTCACAGATCTTCAGTCCGCCCAACGTCTCGAGGTGCTCTGTGAGCTCGAACTCCGCAAGCTGCCCTCGCGTTCTCGGATGCACGGGGAACACCACTGGCAATTCCTTTTGGATCTCCTCAACGGCCCCGAGCAGGCCGCAAAGAACGATGTGGTCATCCACGTTCGAAGGCCTGTGCAGCGTGAGCAACGCATATCGGCCCGGCTGCACACCGAATCTCGTTGGGGTGGCGGCTTGTCTAGCCCGGTCCAGATGCGCGAGCAGGGTATCGATCATTACGTTCCCGACGCGGAAGATACGGTCTTCCGGAGTTCCCTCGCGACGGAGGTTCTCGTCGGCATCCCTTGACGGAGTCAGGAGGAGGTCGCAGACACGATCGGTGATGATCCGGTTCACCTCCTCCGGCATGTTCAGGTCGAATGAACGCAGACCGGCTTCGACGTGCGCGCAGGGAATGCGGAGCTTTGCGCAGTCGATGGCGCACGCCATGGTGGAGTTCACGTCGCCTGCGACGACGACGAGGTCGGGTTTCTCCCGGAAGCAGACCGTCTCGAACCCGGTCATCACTTTGGCGGTCTGCTCGGCGTGCGAGCCGGATCCGATACCCAGGTAGATGTCAGGCACCGGCATTCCCAGGTCGCCGAAGAACACATCGGACATGGAAACGTCGAAATGCTGGCCGGTGTGCACCAGCTTCTGCTCGGCGAAGCCCGCGCGAGCCATGGTGCTCATCAGTGGCGCAATCTTCATGAAGTTCGGCCGAGCGCCGACGACGTAGACGATTTTCACTGCAGCGCTTCCAGCAGATCGAGTGCTTCGTCGGCGACGGCGTCCACCAAGGTGCGGTCCTTGCCTACGCTCCACAGGATCTCGTCGTCTGGTGAGCGGTCCAGTCGTGCAAGAACGCGAGGTGACGCTTCCGCCAGGAAGGTTCGCGCGCGAGTCAATGCCGGCGAGGCCTCGGCGCCCATCCGAGCCACGACCTGAGCGAGCATCGACAGCCGTTCGTGATCTTCGAGGCCCTCCTCGATCCCCATCATGTGCTTCGAAAGCGTCACGCCATCCGGCGCGAGGAACTCCGGAGCGAAGCCGCCCCCCCGGGTGGCCTCGTATTCGTTCCATGAACTACCGCCGCCTGCATCCGCAAATGACCAGAAGCCGATGCCACGGGCGCCGGCGCGGAACGCTACCCATGAAGCAAGGCGATGATATGCAACCGGGTCCAATGCCCGAACCGGACCCTTCGTGTCATAGAACCACAGCTCCCTGTCCGCTCTTGGTTCCAACGCGACCCGCTCCTCCGGCGGCAACTTCAGATATTGCGTCCAGGAGGGGCTGAGAATGTCGCAAACCTCGAGCGCCGCGCCAGCGGT
>VBKI01000105.1:2081-7145 GCA_005879535.1 Deltaproteobacteria bacterium
GCTTCGACATCCAGTCTCCGACGCGTGCGGCAAATTCCGGCGACCCCCGGCGCGCGCCTTGAAAGTCGTCCCCGCCGGCGAGGAATACGAAGCGCGCCCGGGCATCCGGCCAGCGTGCTATCCAGGCGTCGAATTCGGCGAACTTGTTGCGGCTGCGCGGCTGCGTCCGATCGGCGAAGTCCGCAGGGTCCGGCAGGATGCTCCGGTGTGCCCACGTCGAGTCCACGCCATGCGCCCGGAGGAATTCGACGAGCGCCGTCCGGTTGGTCGCACCGACGTCGTACGCGGTCGCCGTGTCGATGTAATCCCAGCCGCCGAGATGAAGGCGCGGCCTCGCCGCCGAGAGGCGCGAAATGCGAAGCCGTACGGGGACGTCGAACCGGACTCCCTGTCCGGCTATAGCGAGTTTTCCCCCACCGTAGAGGCCTGGCTTCGCGGCCGCATCAGGGCGAACCAGGAGCCATATCTGGCCGGTCATGCCTGCATCGAGGTCGAATGTCCAGCCGCCTCCTTCGGGCGCGAGTTCGAGCAGCGCCGCGGCAACGTCGCCTGCGACTGTATCGACGAACGCGGCCGCGAGCAGCGCCGGATGTGCCGCCGTCGGAAGTCCGCGCACATCGAGGTGAATGTGCTGTCTCTGCCCCGTCGCATTCACGAGGTTCACCGCATCCGCACGGCGCTCTCCCGTCATCGCGCGCAAGCTCAGCACGACATCACCGCGGCCCGGCTCGCCGGCCTGGAGGGGACCCAGTGGATCGTAACGGCTGGCACCGCGCCAGGCGTAGAGTGCCGGCGCCTTTCGTGCTGCGAGCGCCCTGCCGCCGAGCGCGAAGAGTCGCCGCTGACGATCGTCGAGAGGAAGAACCGCGCGTGCGCCCTTCTTTGGGGTTGGCGGATTCCGAGTAAGGTCCTGCGTTAGCGCCGCCAGCTCCTGCTTCAGCGTCTCACCCGTCGTCGACTCCGGAATACGCGAAGCGACCTCCTTGACGTAACCGTCGTCGCGCGCCGTGCGCCAGGCGTGGCGCTCGGGGTCCCCGGTGAGGAGGGCTGCAGAGGACGCGGTCCGCGGCGCGCCTTTCTCGGGAGTGAGCACTTCAATCTCGTCGCAGAAGAGAAAGTTCTTGTAGTCGACGACGATGCGCACGAATCGACCGTGCGCGCCGGGTGAAACGATACGGAAGCTGTGCAGGACGTACGCCGTCGGCTCCGGAATCCTGTTCGCGTCCCGCTCGACCATGTCGCCGGCGAACATCCACACCTTGCCGTCATCACTTAGATAAAGAAGTAGCTTGCGTGGCAAGTGGACATCGGCCCTGCCGGCCGCCGTGCTCCAGGAGACCTCTTCGATCTGCTGGACGGTTCCGAGATCGATGGTCAAGGAAACAAACTTGGACGCGGCCGGGCCCCACCCGACGGCAGCGGTGTCACGCCAGAGCGGTGTCGTCTTCGCGCGGAGACCGTCTGTGAGCTGGCGCGCGTCGTCGGGATCGGTAGTCAGCGGGTAGTCGGGAGGTCGATTCCAGGTATACGGCCGGTGCAGCGCGATATTCTCGCCCGCCGCCAGGGTTGGGGCCGCGGCAAGGGCCAACGCGACAAAGGCCGTCGCCGCAGTGGCATTCCCTGCTAGAAGCATCGCCGGCGAGGTCATCTGAACCCTGAATACCATTCCTCCGGACTGCCGCGTGGGTTCCGGCACCTTTTCGCCGCGGCACTGACTGCGTCGGCGCTGATGCCGTTCGTGCCCGACGAGATCTCGGTCGCGACAGTCTCGTTCGTGGGGTTGTCGGCGCTTTGGGCGGCCGTCGCGATTGCGGTTCGGCTGCGAAGACCCAGGGGTTCGCGGCCACATACGTGGATTCCCCTGAGCGTGCTGTATGGCTCGGTCCTCTTGTCGGGCCCCATCGCCCTCGCGAACGGAGTTCCGTTCGCGGAGTGGTTTCGTGGCGCCGTGCCCTTCGTATTCCTGGCGACCTACTTTCTCTTTCCAGTGCTGACTCCCGACGACGGTGTGTTCGTGCTGCGCAGCATCGTCCTCGCCGTCATCTGTTGGCTGCTGAAGGCGCTCGCTACGGCACTTCCCGATTTCATCTCCGGGACGCAGGCGCGACTCACGTATGTGAGTCAGGATTTTCAGCTGCCCCTCGCACTGATCGGAATCACCGTGACACTCTTCTGGGGCATGAGGCGGCGGCCGGTCGAGAGCGTCGTCTTGATTGCGGTGTTGTTAGCCGTCATCATCGCCACCGGTTACCGCAGTCAGGCGATCCTGGTCGCATTGCTGTGGGTCGTCTACGTTGCGCGCCAGCCGCGACGCCGGAGGTTCGGGCTCACGATCGCGTCGCTGGCGATTGCTGGCGCGCTGCTTGGGTGGCTCGTGAGCTCGCCGTTCGGGGAGACCTACCTGGCCCGGTTCGAGGATCTCCAGGACGAGTTGCGCTCTCAGCGAGCAGTGGAAACGCTATATGGCTACTCGAAGTTCTCTGAAGCACCCATTCTCGGAAAGGGACTAGGCTTTCCGGTGCCGCTGGCAGTCAACCAGTTCGGCGCCACCGAGCCGGTATCCGTCGCGACTTCGGATCATGTCGGATACCTTCACAACGTCTGGATATACCTCTGCATGGATCTGGGCCTCCTCGGCCTTGTCGCATACTTCGCGTTCTTCGCAGCGTCGATCCGGACGGGCCTGAAGTCCGGTGCTAGCGCCGGCGATGCGACCGTCGCCGTGTCGGTCACCGTCGCGACCCTGCTGCTCTACTTCACTGTCGAAGCAGCATTCCGCGAGATCCAGATGAACTTCCTGCTCGGGTCGCTCTGCGCGGTGCTCGCCAAGACGGAGCGGTCGACAGCGCAGCGCGTACCGGCGGCCGGGGCGTGAGGACCAATGGCTTGGCGAAGATACATCGGCGGCGCTGCCGTCCAGGCCGCCATCACGCTGGCGCTCGCGGCCCAGGCATTTCTTGCCCCGAGGATCCTCGGGGCTTCCGAATACGGACGGATTGTTGCTGTCCTGGCCATGCCCATCCTGGTACAGGCAGCGATCGAAACCGTTCTGTTCGCGCTGACGATCAAATGGACCAGTGCGCTTCGTCTCGCCGACATGCGCCTGCTCTGGATGGATGCGCTGGTCATCGCGCCGATCGCGGGTTTCGCTGCACTCCTGTTAGGGATTCGAGTGGTCATCGGACTCTCGCAGGCGGAGATCTGGGCATTCATTGCCGGTACGCCCCTGCTCGTCTTCATCTGGATAGTCCTCACCATCCTGATGGCTTGCTGTTACGCGTTGCACCGCCATGTCACGATCGCGCGCACCTACCTGCTCTCAGCCATGGTGTTGCCAGCGAGCATCTTCCTCATGAGGTCGTTCGGAGCGCGCGCCTTCCTCTTCGGCCTTTTGGCCGACAAAATCTTGGCGTCGGCCAGTTTGTGGCTCGACGCGCCGGTCCGTGCCCTCTGGCGTCGCGCTATTTTCGCAAAGGCGTCAGGGCGGAGCCCGGGACGCCTCGTCGCAAGTTATCTACCGGTGCTGACACCGCGGCTGACGGTGCTCATGCTCTCACCCGGATTGGTGGCGATCGGCGCGTGGCTGCTCGTGCCAGAGGAATTGGCCGGTTTCAAAGTCTCTCTATCGTTTGTTACCGGTGCCGCGAGCCTGGTGCCGGTGTCCCAGCACGTTCTGCAAGCGTCCTGGACGAATTCGGGGGCCGGTGCGCGGTCGGGCATTCTCCGCGAGGCGCGCCTGGTCCTGCTCGGTGCCCTCCTCATTGGCATTGCCCTGGCGGCTGCGTTGCTAGCCTACGGTGATGCTTTGAGGGCGATCGTCCTGCGCACCACGAACCCGTCATTAAGCAGGTTCGATGTCATCTTTCTGGCCGTGCCACTGTTCGTGCTCATCGGTCCAATGTCCTCCTTCTTGGTCGCCACGGAGCGAACTCATCGTCTTGTCGGAGCCTTCGTCGTGTGTGTGCTCGTATCCGCGACTGCAGCCGCGTGGAAGGGACCGGCATGGGGATTCGTGGGAGGGACGGTTTCGTTCGTTCTGTTTGCGTGTGTACCTTTGTTTCCGTCTCTTTACCGCTAGAGCATGTTCGAGTGTTTCCTACGTGCCCATGAACCTGGTTCCTGCTGGACGATTTCTCGCGGCGGCGATCTGTCTGCTGTCGCTGGGCGGCAACGCAGCGCTCCCGAACAGCTCGTCCGTGACGGTCGAACTCGATGCGGCGCCCATCTCGCCGATTGACGCGGACGCATGGATTGTCCTTCGTGGAAATTCGAACATTTCGGTTGCCTCGGTGCTCGCTCCCGACGGCTCCTTCACCCGCGAGTTCACTGCGCAGGCGCCTGGGTCCGTCATGGTGCAGAACACGCTGCGCAACCCCATCGATCTTCGGACTTACGATTCATTCTCGTTCTGGGCCCGCGCGAGCACCACTCACATCGGCGACTTCGTCTATCTGATCGACGCCGCGGGCCACAAACGTTGGTACAGCCTTCTTCTGTGGAGCCAACGCGGCTGGCAAAAGCCTAGCTATTGGCTGGACGCCTTCGTGGGGCAGGACACGGGTTTTGATCCGTCATCGGTTACCCGGCTCCGCTTCGCGCAAGCCGGCCAGGTCCCGGGCGATAGGCTCTGGTTTGGACCAGTCATTTTCGAGCACGGGGTCGTCAACCACGGGGACGCAGCTTCGTCCTGGTACAACGACATCGGGAGCGGTCCGATCACGACGGTGGCGGATGGTGCGGCGGGAACTCCGACCAGCGTTCAGGCGACACTCCAGGCGAATAATCAGGGGCAGGCCGACATCGCCATCAACCTGCTCTTGCCACGCATCGTCTGGGACTGGTCAGGAAAGTCCTTCGTCCGTTTTTATTTCAAGGACGTGGAGACGATCGCAAGCCACTATTTCCTCGTCTATGACAACAACCTGAACTACCGCCAATGGGTCTTCAACAACTCTGCACCGGGCCACTGGATTCGCGTAACGGCCAACCTGTCCGACGCCCGCTATGCCGAGTCGGCGCCGATCGACCTGTCCCGGATCGTCTACTTCGAAGTCGGAGTCTTCG
>VBKI01000105.1:7185-10019 GCA_005879535.1 Deltaproteobacteria bacterium
CGTGTTCTCGCCTTTGAACTCCGGCATGGTCGCATGACCTTCCCTGGAAATGCCGGAGCGCTGTAAGACCCTCGCGAGGGTGCGGCAAAGGATGCGCAGGTCAAGCCACAAGCTCCAGTGCTCGACGTACCAGACGTCCAATTCGAGCTTCTGCGCCCAGTCGAGCGCGTTGCGCCCATTCACCTGCGCCCAACCGGTCATGCCAGGGCGGACCAGGTGGCGACGCGCCTGCCTGGGCGTGTATCGCGGCAAATAGCGGAGGAGCAGCGGGCGTGGGCCCACAAGGCTCAAGTCGCCGGCCAACACGTTCCAGAGCTGCGGCAGCTCATCGAGACTCGTCTGGCGCAGGATGCGGCCTAGACGCGTGAGCCGATGTTCATCGGTCGACCCACTGCCCTTGTCCTCCCCGCGCATGGTCCGGAACTTCAGCATCTCGAATGGCTTCCCGTTCAGGCCCGGCCGAGCCTGCCGGAACAGGATCGGCGGTCCATCGAGTCGCGCGACGAGAAACGCGATGGCGGCCAGGAGCGGGCTGAGCAAGAGGAAGGCCGCGAACGCGAAAGTGCGGTCGAACAGCGCCTTCAGGAAGCCCGGCAATCCGCGTTGCAATTGCGGAGCCTTGGGGAGGTGCTCCATGACAGAAAGATACCGCGCTGCGAGCGATGAACGTGTGGCGTTGGCACGCACCCACGCAAACCCCGAAGCTCCCATCCGGGTTCTCCCGGCGCGATCGTCCGTCAATTCCCGAATCGCAGCGGCGAGTTCGTCCGGCCTGTTCGGCGCAGCGAACACACCAGCTCGGGCGGTGTCTACGACAAGCTCTCTGGCGACTCCGTCGACAGCGAGAAGGACGGGTCGGGCGCATGCCATGTAGTCGAAGATCTTGTTCGGGTACACGGTGCGAAAGGTGGGATTGTCCTGGAGCACCGCGACCCCCACATCGGAGGCGGCGACGATCGCCGGCATGAGCGACTTTGGCCGGGGGCCATGAAACACAATGTTGCGCAAACCCTCCTGCCGCGCTCGCTCCTCGAGTTGCGCCCGCTGTGGACCCTCGCCCACGCACGCTATCAGGATGTCCTCTCGATCTGCCAGCAGCGCAGCAGCGTCGATGAGCTGTTCGAGAGCGTTGGCTCGGCCGTGTGCCCCCGCGTAGAGAAAGACGGTCCGTCCGCCCCATCCGAGCTCAGCGCGCATGGTCGTGCCTTCGGCGGAGGTCGAGAACATGTCCACGTCCGCGCCATTGGGGATCAAGGCGATCTTCCCCGCAGGCGCCAATCCGCGCCGCAAGAGGTCCTCGCGAAACGCCGGCGTGAGCACATTGATGCAGTCCGCAGTCCGGCAAGCCCAACGCTCTAATGCGTAAAGCCCACGCGCGAGAAGGGATCCGGCGGAGATGACACCGGTGGTAATTGCCCACAGATCCAGAATCTCGAAGATCAGCGGCGCCGGCCGCAAACGCAGCCGCGCGGCGATCCAAGCGGGCATGGGCACCAGGAGTGGCGGCGAAGTGGCGATCACGACGTCGGCGTCACGGTGTTGAAACGCGGCGGTCGCCGCCGAGAATGTGAATCCGGCAAAGCTGATCATGCGCCGGGCATAGCTGCGCGCGTAACCGCTTGGGGTGAAGCACCTCACTACTTCGACGGCGCCGTCCCATTCACGGGTGAGCCACCGATGGCGATAGCGATCGGGGATGTCACCGGAGGCATAGTCCGCGGTCCCTGCAACGACCGTAATTTGATGTCCCGCATCAGCCCAGAACCGCGCGAACTCATTGAAGCGGGACCCCCCGCCTCCGCTGGCAGTCAGGTAATGCTGATGGAAAACGAGGATCTTCACGGTACGACGATTCCTTCAATCCCGAGATCGAAGATCAGCTCCGTGTCGCCAGCATTCGCCACGGACCAACGGCGACCGATTACGGAGACACTCGGCACGCCGGGAGCAAGCACCGATACGAACGTTGCTGGCATCACGGTGCGCGCGCTCACCGCCAGCGAAGGCGCCGCCTGTTTCTCGAGGTAGCGTCGCGAGAACCATCCGCGAGGTGGATGTCCGCATCCACCGCAAACGTCGCCAGGAACGGGGGCTCCGTGGCCGTCGAGCACGGACACGGAGAATGGCCCCTCGGGCGTCTGGAGGAGAAGACCCCCGCGGGATGGTTCGGCGTCGAACGGATATGGGGCGCAGAGCCAGTGGACACGCACGTCGTGCTGTCCTGTCCCGCGCAACTGGTCGATCACGACGCAAAGCCCCGTCTTTGCGAGGAGCACAGCACGCCGATGCACGACCGCTCCATCGTACCGCTCGAACCCAAGGTGTTCGCCTATCGCCATGCGCCGACCGTTGCGTGCCTCGTACCGCAGCAATCTCGCAGGCGTGAGGTACACGCTGCTGAACCGGCGCTGCTGCACCATCTGGTCGCGGCCATCCACGGTGACAGTGTTGTGGCTGGCCGTGCCGTGGAGATGGTGATGCATCTTCTCGTCAGCGTAGCAGTAACTTCCTCCGTCGACGGCGATCGGGTGGCCGTGCCAGTAGAGATCGACGTGCAACATATCGAGTTGGCCGAAACGCTCGCGCACGGGCCCGCAGCGGAATGTCGCAAACGTGTCTTCATTCTCGGCCCGCAGCAAGTGATAGCCGCTCTCGAAGGACACAGACGCGCGCGTACGTCTCGCCCGCGATCCCTGCAATGCTGAGTCTCCGAAGAGCCAGATCGCGGGCTCATCCCATTTCCCCTGCGCGTACAAGCGCTCCCCTCTGGCAGCCACGCTCGCGGCCTGCAGAGAGGGACGGAAATCTGAAAATAAACAGGAAGACAAGACCAG
>VBKI01000106.1 GCA_005879535.1 Deltaproteobacteria bacterium
TCTACGTCTTCGCCGCCCTTGGGCAGCGCAATGCCGATGGGCTCGATCTGGTAGATGGATGCGTCCGTCGAGTAGCGCCCGCGATCGAAGGCGCCGAAGAGGACGTCGCCGCGCATCACCTGGCGCAGGCGCGAGGCTAGAGCGGGATTTCCGATCCTGCTGTCCTTCATCCCGCACGATTCTCATCCCCCGCGGTGAAAAGCGAAAGGCCCGGTCACGTCTCCGCAACCGGGCCCTCGACTCCGATCAGAGGCGACTCAGCCGCCGCCGTGTTTGCCGTCCGCGCAGGGTCCCAGGTGGTCGCCATGCGCCAGGTGCGCCGGAACGGCGGATGCGCCTACCGTGATCGTGTGCTCGTTCGACGGATTCCCGGGCGGGCGATGGCAGATCGTCACCTTGTCGTTGCCGTTGCAGCCGCCCGCGCAGTTTGCGACGCAGCTGTTGCCCTCGCGGTGGAAGCCCTCGTCGCACTTCACGTGCTTCCCGTGTTCGCAGACCTCGTCGTCCCCGCAGCGGTTGCCGCAGGCGCCACAGTTGTTCCGGTCATTGCCCGTGTCCCCACAGGAATTGCCATTGGCCACGCACCGATTCCCCTCGCGGTGGTAGCCGGTGGTGCAGCGGACGCGGTGACCCTTGTCGCAGACCTCGTCGTCTTCGCAGCGGTTGCCGCAACCGCCGCAGTGGTCGCGATCATTGTCGGTGTCGCCGCAGGAGTTGCCGTTGGGAACGCAGGCGTTGCCCTCGCGGTGATGCCCGGCTCCGCACCTCGCGCGGCGGCCGTGATCGCAGATCTCGTCGTCGCCGCACCGGTTGCCGCAGGCTCCGCAGTTGTTCCGGTCATGGTCGGTATCGCCGCAGGCCTCCGGAACGCAGGCATTGTCTTCGCGGTGGAAGCCGGCGCCACAGCGGACGTGGTGCCCTCCCACGCAGATCTCGTCGTCGGCGCAGTGGCTGCCGCAGGCGCCGCAATTGTCCCGGTCCTGGTCGGTATCGCCGCACGACGGCGGGTTCGGGACGCACCGGTTGCCCTCCCGGTGGGAGCCGGCGCCGCAGCGGACGTGGTGCCCGCGCTCGCAGATCTCGTCGTCCTCGCAACGACTGCCGCAGGCGCCGCAGTTCTCCCGGTCGCTGCTCGTGTCGCCGCACGAGCCCGGGTTCGGAACGCAGGCGTTGCCCTGGCGGTGGTAGCCCGGCGCGCAGCGGACGCGGTGGCCGTGGTCGCAGATCTCCTCTTCACTGCAGCGGTTCCCGCAGACGCCGCAGTTGTCGCGGTCGTTGTCGGTATCGCCACAGCGGTTGGCGACGCACTCGTTCCCTTCCCGGTGCTCGCTCGGACCACAGCGCACGGGATGCCCGTGCTCGCAGATCTCGTCCTCGCGGCAGCTCACGTTGCAGCCGCCGCAGTTGTTGCGGTCGCTGTCGATGCTGGTCTCGCACCCGTCGTGGACGTTGCCGTTGCAGTTCGCCCATCCCGGATGGCAGGAGGAGATGTCGCAGGAGCCCTGGCGGCAGGACGCGCTGGCGTGATCGGCCGAGCAGCCGTTCCCGCACCCACCGCAGTTGCGATCGTCGTTGTCGGTGTCGACGCACGCGCCGTTGCACGCCGTCTGGCCCTGGAGGCAGGAGCCGACGCAGACGCCGCCGCTACAGGTCTGGTCGCCGCTGCAGGCCTTTCCACAGGAGCCGCAGTTGCGCCTGTCGCTGTCGACCCTGGTGCAGATGTCGCCGCAAGCGGTGTAGCCGTCATCGCAGACGATGTTGCAGGAGATCCGGCCGTGCTCCGGCGCCGTGCAGGTATTGGTATCCGTGCCGGGGGCCGTGGAAGCGGCCGTCCACGGGGGCAGCGCGCCCGAACCACAGCCGATGGAAAGGAACGCCAATGCGGCATACGCGCCAACCAGCGCGCGAAGCGCGATTTGAATGCTTCTCGTCTGCATGCTGCCCCCCGGCTCGCCACTCGGCGAGTCGCCTACCTAGATTTTTTGGCGCTCCCGCTCAGCGGCAAGGGTGCCGCTGGGCAGCTTCAGAGGCTGTCCGGGTCGGCTGCAGAGGGGGCAGGCTAGCGAGCGGACCGGCCGTCGTACGGAAGCAGCCTCCATCGCAGGGGGAGTGCGCCGCGGCGCCGAAGGACCCGATCCACCCGCACGCGCCAGAGCCGTTGGGCGGCGAGGAAGGTACGCACCTCGGAAGTGTCCCAGAGGATCTCTACTGCGCCTTGCAGGTGAAGCAGGTCACCGGTGGCGAAGTCAACGACGAGAAGCGCCGCCCGCGGATTCGAGACGAAGTTGCCCAGCGTGTTGAAGTAGCGGTTCCCGCGGTAGTCGGGGATGGTGAGCGTGCTTCCGTCGACGCGGACGAATCCGGGCGGTCCGCCGCGGTGGGAGATGTCGATACCGCCGTTCGATTCGGCGGTGCGCGCGGCGCTGGCGACAAAGAACGTATCCGCCGCTTGGATCTGCGCGCGCGCGTCGCCGTCGAGCTGAGGCAGTGTTTCCGGCGGCGCGACGCGCGCGGGAACGGCTTTGACCTCTCGGACGTGGATGTATTGCGGGCAGTTCCCGAAGCTCTGCCGGACGTCGAGCGTGAATCCGTGGTCGCCGGCAGCCGTGATGATGCCGTTCGCCCGGTTGCGCCGTTTCGTCGACAAGTCAATTCCCAGCAGCCCCGCTGGAGTTCCAGGCGTCAGTGCGCGCTGTGCAGGGTCGGAAGCGTCGAGACCGGCGGCGATGCGCAGCGTGTGCGGGTCGGGCGCTGAGACGAATCCGGGCGAGCCCGCGAGCATGGTAGCCGCGGGCCATCCGCCGTCGAGGGTCGCGACGACGACGTACGGCAGCGCCTCGAAAAATGCCCGGTGCTGATCCGTCATCCAGTCGCGAATGCCGGCCCCAGGAGGACCGCCGCCGGCGAGGAGCTGCGCCTCCAACTCGCCCGGATGAAACGGGCCTTCCTCCGCCGCGTCGATGCTCGCTCCGGTTCTCGAGGTCACGCAGCTATGATCCCGAACAGCGCTTTCGGTTTCGCGCGTCGCCATCCGGTTGTGAGCAGCCAAGTCGTCGAACACGCGCCCGCTCCGCCCGCCGACCCGATTGATCCGCTTCGCGATGGAGACTCCGAGCCCCTGCATCCCGCGGGAGAGCGATTGAACGTCGTCGCCTTCGACCAGCGCGTGCACGTGATTGCTTTGCACCGAGAAGTGCGTCACCCGAAAGCCGTCCTTCTCGTGGGGGATCTGACACTCCTCTCGCGGCAGACCTATTGTTCCGACTTGATCAATCTCTGCCCCAATCAATTCCGGAGCTTGTTGTCACCCTGGCATCAGGTAATCCGCTTGAAATGGGCGAAGATCGAAGTGCGACCGACGACGCGGGCGTCGCAGGACCGCGGCTATCGTTGGACATATGCGGGGCTAGCGCCTGAGTGTCGGCTGAGCAGATGCGTGCGACAGGTCCAGCGGGCTAGTACGGATGCAACAGCGGGGCCCAGACAATCGAAACGGGCAGAGGTCGGCCCCAGGATGTGCTCGATGCCCTGCGCGTCGTCTTCCAGGTCGAAGACGCGCGCGGTGATTCGGCGTCGAGTCGGGACCGAAGCGAGGCGTCTCCGCGGGAGACGGCGGCCCACTGCGTCACGCAAACACCCCGTTGCCTGCAGGAATGAACCGGACTCCTCTTGCCGCGTCTACCGCGTATCCAAACCTTCGCCGCACCGCCCGGAGAGGCGGCCGGGCCGTCCGGCTGCCCTGTGGCGGGAGGTGGCAATCATGATCAGGAAATCGCACTTGAACCTTTCGATTCCGATCGCCCTGCTGCTGCTTGCGACAGCCGCGATCGCAGCGCCATCAGACAAGCAGGCGAAGGATGGCTCAGCGCCGTTACAGCTCCCCATCACGGGGTCGGCGATCACCGGCGAGACCTTCGTCGGCACGCTCAGTATCGAGAGGTTCGAGGCGGGCGCCGACCAGGTGGTGGTCGCGATCGGGATCGTGAGGGGCTCGGTCGAAGGCAAGGGAAGTGCGCTCGTCGAGGTGACACTGCCTGTCCAGGTAGGCCCTGCCCGCAAAGGGGCTGCCGCCCCGAACAGCGCGGCGGCGCCACAACAGGCCACTTGTGAGGCGCTCCACCTCGAGATCGGCGCCGTGAATCTCAACGTCGCGGGGCTTCAGATCACGACACAACCAATCGCGATCGACATCTCTGGCGACTCATCCGCGCCCTTGGGTAATCTGGTCTGCACGATCCTGCAGACGCTCAACAGTGTGGTCGGCCTCGTCGGCCTGCTCAACCAGCTGCTTGGAACGCTGACCGGGCTCGTCGGCGGGCTCGTCCCCTAAGACGCCGACCACGAGGCGACGCCCGGGGCCACGCTCCCCGGCTCCGGGCCGCCCTCATCTGCTCATCTGCAACAGATGAACCGGGCCTCGCGCCTGCGGCCGAGGGATCGGCTCCTCCCCCTTCAACGCCGACCAGAGCACCTGGTTGAAACGCGCGTCGTCGATGCGATCCGGGCCGCTCAGATCGAGCCCCTCTGACATCCTCGCGGCAGCGGTTTTCGGCGGATTCATCTCCTCCATGTCGGCTTGCGGCACGATGGCCGGGTAGGGCGCCAGGTCCGGCGACGCCGCGAAGACATCCGACAAAGGCCGGCTGAAGTAGTCCAGCCGCGCAAGCTGGCCGAGACCGAGGATGTCCTCGATGGCCGCGACGACGTCGGTCGTGTTTGCGAAACGGCGGATCGTTCCCGGCCGGTTCCAGGCTGAGATCACCAGCAAGGGCGAGCGGTGCGAATCGACGTGATCAGGCCCTGCCTGCGCGTCGTCCTCGAGCACGAAGACCACGGTGTCGCGCCAGAACCGGGACCGCGAGAGCGCCTCGACGATTCTCCCGAGCGCCAGGTCGTTGTCCGCCATGTAGGCACGCGGCGTCCGGTACTTCGGATTCGCGCCGGCGGTGTGATCGCCCGGCAGGTGCAGGATTTCCAGTTGCGGCAT
>VBKI01000107.1 GCA_005879535.1 Deltaproteobacteria bacterium
CTTGACGAACTCTTCCGGTGGGACGTGCGAGAGCGGGCTGCGCGGAGCCATCTCGGAAGCCTACAACGTGTACAGGCTCAAGCGTAGGCGCAAAGCCGCACCTCCGGTGCGGCAGCGCCTAGTGAATGTCCCGCTGGCGCGATTCCACCTCCACCTCGCTGATTCGCTTCCTGGTTTTTGCCAGTCGGGCTTCCTCGTCGATGAAATAGAAGCCGACGCGCAGGATCGCGGCAATCACCGTCACCAGGATGGAGGAGAGAAACCAGTCGAGGATAGGGGACACCACCGGCCAGCGCGGCGCGACGTGGATGCCGTACGCCCCGGTGAGCGGCACGAGAAGGAACGCCAGCCAGTGCGAGGCGCAGTACGCGCAGGAAACGAAGTAACCGCGCCATGTGCTCATCCCGCCGAACGCTTTGCGAAGCGGCTCGAACAGCTTCTCCCGCGCGATGGTGTGCGAGAGCCCCATCGTCACCGCGGAGACGAGCACGAGCTTGAGGATGGGGACCTCCACTTACTTCGGCCCCGCCCCGGGAACTTCGCGGTTCCGCTGGGCCGCCTCGTCGCAGCCAGCCCGGCTCGGCAAAGTCGCGAGCGCCAGCGCCGCCAGGCGCGGGCAAGAGCCCGTTCACGACGGCGGCGGCGCCAGTGACCAGCCCGGGAACGAGGGCGTGGATCACCCGCATCGCCTTGGCCAACAGACCGATGGTCACGAACCGCTCGCCGCGCGCGCAGGCGCGGAGGATGCGGCGCGCCGCGCGCTCTGCCGCGACCGACGTCAAAGGAAGCGATGCCCCGATTGCGAACCAGGCCACCTCCCGATCGCGGCGGCCCTTGAAGAGCGCGTTCCAGTGCGATCCCGTGCGCATCACGAAGGGCAGGATGGTGGTGACGCGGATGCCGTGCCGTGCCGTCTCGACGGCAAGCCCTTCGGAGAAACCGACTGCCGCGTACTTGGATCCGACGTACGGCAACAGGTGTGGGATGGCGACGGCGCCGCCGATCGAGCAGATGTTCACGATCCGCGAGCCGCGGCGGAGGTGCGGCAGAGCGGCGAGCGTCGTATGGACGGTACCGAAGTAATTGATCGCCATCGCCTCGCGGAAGTCCTGAAGGCCCATCGACTCCATCGGTCCGACCTGGATGATTCCCGCGTTGTTGATCAGGACGTCGATCGCACCGAATCGCTCCGCGGCCTGGGAGACGAACGATCCGGCCTGGGCAGCGTCGCTGACATCGCAAGTAACCGCGAGGACCTCGCCGCCGATGGACTTCAGCTCTGCCCTCGCCCGCTCGAGCTCCGCGGCGTCACGGGCGCAGATGGCCAGTTGCGCTCCCTGCCTTGCCAGCTCCCGCGAAAGCACCAAGCCGAGACCGCGCGACGCACCCGTCACCAGCACTGCCTTGCCTGCGAAGGTGAACGATGGAGGAAATGCCCGACGCAGCCCCATCGCAACGCCCGCCGCCCCGGCCGCGATCATCCAGTTCCGCCCCATCCGCATCATGCACCTCCGCGGCAAAGGTCGGCATCGCGCGATGGGCGGGAAAGCGCATCACGGCGCCTGCACAGCGGCGGTACGATCCCGGACCGGCCGCTCGCTCGCCAGCCGGGCGATACCGGAGCGGCAATTGTCGCAGTTGCCGCACGCGTCGCCGCGGTCCTCGCCGAAGTACTCCCGGATCAGCCGCCGCCGGCAGGCCGCGGATTGGGCGAAGCGCATCATCGATTCCAGTCGCTCGCGATCGTCGAGCTGGAGCTGCTCGTACTCCTGCAGAACGCGCTGCAGGTCGCCCGCGTCCAGCTCGCGCACCTTCACCAGCGCTCGGCGCTTCCGCTCCACCGCGCCTGCTCCGATCAGCTGCGCGACGATCACCTTGACCCGCTTCTCGCCCAATCCCGATGCTTCGACGACCGCTTTCAGCGAAGGACTTCGCGCCCCCAGCGCCTGCCAGACCGAAAGCGATTCGTCGCGGTCCGGGTACTTCCCACCGAGGAAATAGGACTGGATGCGCTTGTCCTCGAGGCGGTAGAGCAGCGTCGCGCGCGCCGCCTTCCCGTCTCGCCCGGCGCGCCCGGCCTCCTGGTACCAGGCCTCGATCGAGCCGGGAAAGTTCCAGTGGGCGACCAGCCGGATGTCGGGCTTGTCGATGCCGAGACCGAACGCGTTCGTGGCGATCACCGCGCGAACTTCTCCGGACATGAACCGCCGCTGCATCTCCTCACGTTCGGAGACCTTCAGCTTGCCGTGATACCGGCCGACGTTCTCCCCCTGCGCGCGCAGCCAGCGATGGAGCTCTTCGACCTTGCGGACGGTGGCGCAGTAGACGATGGCGCTGCCGTCGGCCGCGCGGAGCAGCTCCATCAAGGCCTGCTCCTTCATCGCGCGGTTCACCGTGCGGCGCACCTCGAGAAAGAGATTGGGACGGTCGACCCCGGTCTGCACCACTTGCGGGTCGCGCATTCCGAGCTGGCGGACGATGTCCTCGACGACTTCGGGCGTTGCGGTGGCCGTGAGCGCGAGGACCGGCGGTGCTCCCAGCGCGCGTGCAGCCTCGGCGAGGCCGAGATACGCCGGCCGGAAATCGTGTCCCCACTGCGAGATGCAATGGGCTTCATCGACCACCAGCAGCGAGACACCGCGCTCGCGAAGCAGGGAAAGATATTCGGGACTCTCCAGGCGCTCGGGCGTCACGTAGATGAGGTCGTTCCCCCCGGTTGCGATCTCTGCCACCGCCTCCCTCTCCTCCGACGACGACAACGTCGAGTCCAGCCGGGCAACGTCGATGCGAGCCGCCTCCGCCTTCTCCCGCTGGTCCTGCACGAGCGAAAGCAACGGCGACACCACCACCACGGCCCGCGGCAGGAAGAGCGCCGGAATCTGGTAGGTGAGCGACTTGCCTCCGCCCGTGGGAAGGATGCCCAAGGCATCTCGTCCGGCGAGCGCCGCATCGATCAAGTCGCGCTGTCCGGGGCGGAACCGGCGCACGCCGAATCGCCGCGCCGCTTCGCCCGCGATGGCGGGCCAGTCGATGCCTTTGGTCATCGCACTACGGTAAGGCGTGCCTACTCGAAGCGCAGGGCCTCGATGGGATCGAGCCGCGAGGCCCGCAGCGCCGGGTAGAACCCCGCCACCACTCCGGCGAGGCCCGCGGCGAGCATGGTTCCGAGCATCACGGGTGGCGAGAGCAGGGTGGGCCAGTTTCCCCGCGCCGCCATCCATTTAGAGACGCCGATCCCCAGCGTCAGCCCGATCACGCCGCCGACCGTCGCCAGCACCACCGCCTCGGTGAGGAACTGGAAGAGGATGTCGCGGCCCCGACCGCCAACGGCCATGCGAATGCCGATCTCGCGCGTGCGCTCGGTGACGGAGACGAGCATCACGTTGGCGATGCCAATGCCGCCGACGATCAGCGAGATCGCGGCCACCGCCTCGAGCAGCGTGGCGATGGTCTCGGTGCTCTGCTTCGCCGCGTCCTGCATCTCCGCCAGGTTGCGGATCTGGAAATCGGGCTCCGCCTGGTCGGAGAGGCGGTGCCGCTGGCGGAGCAGCGCGGTGATCTCGCGCTCGGCGTCGCTGACGGCCGACGACGATCGCGCCGAGATCATCATCTGACCGACGGCGTCCGACTGCGAGCCGATCAGGCGGCGCACCACGGTGGACCAGGGCATGAGGATGACGTCGTCCTGGTCCGAACCGCCGAAGCTCTGGCCCTTGACCGCGAGGATGCCCACCACCTTGCAGGGAACGTGCTTGACCCGGATCTGCTCGCCCAATACCGGCGCTCCGGGCACGAACAGCTTGTTGACCACCGTCTGACCGAGGACGCAGACCTTCGCCGCCGAGGCGTCCTCTTCGCGGCCGAACGCCTCCCCTTGCACAAGCGGCCAGGCGCGCACCTGGAGGTAGGCCGCGGTGGTGCCCTGCACCTGCGTGAACCAGTTCTGGTCGCCGTACACGACCTGCGCCCCGGTCCGGTTGATGGGAGCGACGGACGCGACGGAGGCCGTCAGGTCGCGCTCGATTGCGGTCGCGTCATCGCGGGTGAGGTTCTGCGTCGCGCCCGATCCGGTGGCGACGCCGTGCATGGCGATCGAGCCGGGCAGCACCATCAGGAGATTTGCTCCGAGGCTTTCCATCTGCTCGGCCACCTTGGCTTGCGCTCCCTGCCCGATGGAGACGGTGGCCATCACGGCGGCAACCGCGATGACGATGCCGAGCATCGCCAGGAGCGATCTCAGCTTGTTCTTCCTCAACGCGCGAAGGGCGGTCCGGAGCGAGGCGGCCGCGTTCATGCCGAGCGCTCCTCCTGCGCGCGAAGCTCGTCGCGAGCCAGCCGGCGGCGCGCGAGGGGCATGTCGCTGAGCACCACCCCGTCCTTGAACGTCACGACGCGACGGCCATGCTCCGCGATGTCCTGCTCATGGGTGACGAGCAGCACCGTCAGCCCCTGCTCGTTCAGCTCCTGGAAGATGCCCATCACCTCCACGCTGGTTCGGGAGTCGAGGTTGCCGGTGGGCTCGTCGGCGAGCAGCAGCGAAGGGCGATTCACCAGCGCGCGGGCGATGGCGACGCGCTGTTGCTGTCCGCCGGAGAGCTGGGCAGAGGTGTGGTCCAGCCGATCTCCGAGGCCAACGCGGTGGAGGGCTTCCGCAGCGCGGCGGTGGCGTTCCCGCGCGGCGACCCCCTGATAGAGAAGCGGCAACTCCACGTTTTCGACGGCGGTGGTGCGGGGAAGCAGATTGAAGCCCTGAAAGACGAAGCCGATCTGCTGGCCGCGGACCCGCGCAAGCTGGTCGCGCGAGAGCTTTCCCACGTCGCGGCCGTTGAGGAGATACGAGCCGCGGGTCGGGCGGTCGAGGCAGCCGACCAGGTTCATGAACGTGCTCTTGCCGGAGCCGGAAGCGCCCATGACCGCGATGAACTCGCCGGGCTCGATGGCCAGCGAGACGCCGCGCAGCGCCCGCACCTCCACGTCGCCCATCCGGTAGATCTTCTCCAGATCGCGCGTTTCGACGACGGGCGCCGTCCCGGGCGCGTTTCCGTGGCCCGACTCGCTCCTAGAACGGCCCACGGCGCCTCTGCTGCGAAGAAGAGCTGCTGCCGGCGTCTCCACCGCCGACGATCACCTTGTCGCCCTCGGCGAGGCCGTCGATCACCTCCGTGCGCTGCCCGTCCGACAGCCCGACGCGGATCAGCACCGGCACCGGCTTGCCGTCCTGCAGCTTGAAGACCCGCCCGGGACGGCCTTGCGCCTGCTGCCCAGGGCCTGGGGCGGCTCCGTCGCGCGTTCCGCGAGCCGCCGCCGAAGCCGTGCGCGCCTGGGGCGGTGCGCTCTGGCGCTGCTGCGCGGGCACCTCCTGGGCGCCAGTGGCGTCGTCGGGCTTCCAGCGCAGGGCGGCATTCGCTACCCGAAGTGCTTCGTCCTTGCGCGCGGAAGTGATGTTGACCGAGGCGGTCATCCCCTGGCGCAGCTT
>VBKI01000108.1 GCA_005879535.1 Deltaproteobacteria bacterium
GCAGGAGCCGCAAAGTCGCACCTTCGTGCCGTGGCGGCTGAGTGAGCTGCCGCCGGATTCGCGATGCACGAGCGGCGACGATGCGCTACAACCTCGTGCGAGCCGCTAGCTCAGCTGGTAGAGCACCGGCCTTTTAAGCCGAGGGTCGTGGGTTCGATCCCCACGCGGCTCACTCTGGAAGACTTGATTCTCGCTCGGGAAATCCTGAGGGCGCTTCGGGGCCGGAAGCGCTCGCGGCGTCTTCGTCAGCAAACTGTCAGCAAACGGAGACGGATTTTTTGGTCCGATGCGCGCGACGGCGTCGCGAAGATCGTCGACGGCGAGGTGACCGTACGTACCGGTCGTGGTGGTCACGGACGCGTGCCGCAGGATCCGCTGCACGCGATGGGCGTCGACGCCCGCGCGGAGCATGAGTGTCGCGGCTGTGTGGCGCAGGTCGTGGAAGCGCATCGGCCTCGGGATGGCCTTCGGCCACAGCTTCGCGCCGCACGTTGGGCACCGGCGCACATCTGCGTCTTCGTGCTTCTCGATGTACGGCGTTCCCCGGCTCTTGCAGCGCCTGCACGAGTGGTCGTAGCGCTCGACCAGACCTGCGCGGGCGAGGGCGCGCCGCAGGACCTTCTCCGGGTCACATTCGGGCGAGCGCATCGAACCATCGGGCCAGGGAAACACGAGGTCCGAGGGACTGCTGTCGATCGCGGCCTGCAGATAGGGCGCGAGCGCCGGCGCGATCGGAATCACGTCCGCATGGCCGCCCTTGGTCGTCTCGCTGTCGTATGAGCACCGGACCGTGATCAGGCCGGCATCGAGATCGACGTCGCGCCTGCGTAGGCCGCACAGCTCTCCCTTGCGCAGGCCTGCGTAGATCGCGGTGGCCGTAAATGGCCGCCACACCGCAGGAGCGCGCTCCAGCACCAGTGGGATCTCCTCCGTGCGCAGCGTCGGGTGCACGCGCTTGGGGACCCTTCGCGACTCCGTCTCGGTGATGGGGTTTGCTCCGACCCAGATTCCCGCCTTCTTCGCAAGAAAACCGTCCGCAGTTTCGCGCGGACGTGGTTCACGGACGCCGGCGCCGCCCCTGCCTTCTCGAGCTCATGCAGGTGGTCTTCGACACGCGGCGCTGTCAGATGGCGAACGAGCACGCTTCCGAGCGGCGTCGAGATGACATTCTTTCTCAGTCGGCTTTCCTCGCGCTCGTAGCTCGCCTGTGGGCACCGCTCGTGCAGCCACCACGCGATCAGCTCGCCTACGGTCAGCGTGCAGTCGGTCGGCAGCGGATCCAGCCCTAGGCGCTGCCGCTCTGCCTTGCGCTCAAGGTCAGCCGCGAGCCGCCGTGCCTCAGTCTTGGTCTTCGCCCTAGATGCGATGTCCGCCCATCGCCCAGCCGCGTCCTTCACGCGCAGGTACCACGGGCCATGTCCACGCTTCTGGTAGACGGACGCCATCCCTAGCCTCGCTTCGACGACCGCCCTGTCATGCTATCGCTGCCCTCTGACGGCCCGAGCGCGAATACGCGTACGGCGCCCGGATCGAACCGCAGAAGTCCGCCGACTCGGATGCACGGCAGCTCCCGTCGCTCCGCAGCCTTGTAGACCCAGCTGACCGACGCCTTCAGATACCGCGCGACGTCGCGTGCATCCCAGAGCGTCCGGTGTGCGCGGCGCTCGATCCCGAAGGGGTTCATCGCTTGCTCCTGGGGACCGGAGGAAGCGGCCCGATCTCCTTCTCGAGTTGGTCAAGGCCGCGGACGATGAGCATCCGCACGGCCGTACTCATCTTCACGTTGAGCCCCGGCTCCCGCTCGTTCAGATAGTGGAGATACCGCTCGAGCTTGTCCTGCGTCTCGGGACTGATACGCGCACTCACAATCGCAAACTCTTCTGACACGACCATCGTAGAGCAACATTTGTATACAAATACGTGTCTTGTCAAGACGCCTTGGCGCGGGGTGTCCGCCTGCTTTTCTATTCGTCGATGACGTCGGCGTCAGTGACGAACTGAAATTTCGAGATGTCGGCAGCCTCGATCGCGTCGAGGGCTAGGCGTAGCCCCTCTTCCTTGCAAGGGAAGACCTCGGTGCCGTCCTTCAGCTTGAGGTCGTTTGCGTACCGCGCCCACGTCTTGTCGAGGACGAGAATGGTCGCATACCGCAGAGGCACAACTGCGTGGAGTAGGTCCGTGGCGTCGTTCTTGTGGATCTTCTTGCTGTCCATGATGAGGAGGCGGGCCAAGTTGTGCTGAATCCACTCCAACGAGTGCTCCGGTGCAGTCGACGGTGGAAATGGCATGCCGGCTCTGCAGTGCTCCCTGGCATCGCACAGGAATCTGAAGAATCCAGTCCGATTCAGAACCTCCGGAGCGCGCGTTCTGAAATCCTGGTCGTGGATGGCGTCGAGTGCGGTTCCAAGGCTGAAGGTACCCTTCGGCAACGCACGAAAGATGTGACCGAAGATATTCAGCGGTGGAAAGAAGCTCTTCGGCATCACCGCACCGCGCTTCTCGCGGTACTCGACTCTTCCAGGGTCCACGTCCGACGGCACCCAGAACGGTCCCAGCCCGTCGAGCATGTCGCGAATCATCTCGTACGAACGCCCGCTGTTTCCGGCCATCTCGAGCATGTTGACCATCGAGAACATGAGAGTGCCGCGCGTCTGGAAAATCATCTTGACACGCGACGTCTTCGCAGGATCGGACGAGATGCCGCGCACTGCGCAGTGGTCGAGGTACACCAGTGGCGGCCGGATCCCGACCTGGATCTTCGCCTCGCCCAGATGTCGGAACATGCCGCGGTCTACCGTGTCGCCAGTGGGGCCGCGCGGCAACTTCGCCCTAGTAGGGCAAGGCGATGCCACGCTCTCGCAGGCAAGCCTCGTACGCGTCCAGACGCGCTCGGAGCCCCGCATGCACCTCTTCGGCTCCATCAAGAGCATCATCGAGGCCAGGCGTGCCGGCGCGCTTCGCCGCGGTGAGCGCATCGACGACATTCTTGGCCGCGCGGCAAAGAATGCAGAGAGAGTCGCCCTGAACCACGATTCCCGGGAACTTTCTCCCAGGTGTTCGGACGATCGCGAAATTCGGTTCCTTCGACAGCAATTCTACGACCTGTTCCAAACGTCACCTCGGCGTGGGAGCCATTGTGCATCCGATTTGTCTTCGCGGAGGCCGCACGATATTCGCTCCGGCATGGACTACGTCGGTACCGTGAGCAGCGAAGGCGGTCCGTTCCTGCTCGCGGATGGACGAGCCATTCGCGTTTGGCGCGGCCTTCAAACGAGAGATTACGAAAAGCTTTGCGACGATCTCAGTGCGGCGGCCCCAATGTGGGGAATCGCCGTGACGGTCGATGGGCGCGATGCTGTGGCGTGGGAGCCGGAGGGAGGCTGCATCGCGCACATGTACGGCACGTCGCAGCACTCGCTGGTCCTCGTCCGAGTCTTCACGTCCGAGTTGGGCCGCGCCGACGCGGTTCGAGATGCTGGTATCCGTGCGCCGGTCGGCGCCACAGATGATATAGGGCGCATCGACATCGACAGCGGTATCCTCACAGTCCTTTGGGCACCGGAGAGCGGTGCCTGCGTCCTGGACAAAGACCTCGCTGGTACCAACCCGCGACCAAGCGGCACCGTCGTCATCGAAGGCTCATGTCTGCTCGTCAGGCTGGAACCAGGACGGTACCGGTGCGCCGCGGACAGTGTCGACGTGGAGGACGGCACTGTGTTGCGCTGTCGAATCGACCCTGAATCGGCGCGCTGAACGCACGGTGAAACGGAATGCTCTTGATGGCGCCCCGGAGAATGTCGCAAGGTCGCGCTCGGTGCGGATCGCGTACGGCAGGCCGTACTCGCGGAACGCCGACTCGAATACCTCGCGCGCCAAGTCCTCGCGCTGCTTGAGCAAGCCGTCGCAGCGCAGCAAGTACCGGCTGTGGCCCTTGGAGATGGTCAGCGGGTTGCAGCGCACGCCGTGGCCTAGTCTGGGGAACCCTCACGAACTGCACAACCGCAGCTTCGACGCCGCGTCGCTGAGGTCCTCATCCTAGCAGTCGTCGTCCAGCTCCGCTGGGCGCGCGCGAGTGTCTAGCTCCCTTGACGAAGCACCGCAATGCGTCTATATCGCTAGACGTGAACGCGCGCACCCTGCGGCGGATCTTGCGCGCGCTTGGGTGCGTCGAAGTGAGACAGACTGGCTCTCATTTGCGAGTGCAATGCGGCAAGTGCTTCTCGACGATCCCGCTTCATGCCGGCGAGGATCTCGGACCGGGACTCCTGCGCGCGATCGAGCGCGATCTCGAGCCGTGTCTCGGGAGGAAGTGGCTGCGCCGAGCGGAGCGGATCGGAGGATAGCTAGTGGCGAAGAGGACGAAAAAGTACACGGCGACCGTCGAGCGTGACGAGGCGGGATGGTGGGTCGCTACTGTCCACGGCATCGCTGGCGTCCACGAAGCGCTGGCGGCAGCAAAGCCCGGCGCGGTCCTCGGCGAAGTTGTCATTAAGCCGCGGGACCTCGGGGCCTTGCTGCGGAAGGTGCAGACAGCGCGCCAGCGCGCCAAGAAGCAGGACGCGGAGGCCCACAAGCTGCTGCGACTGGCAGCTCGCGAGCTCGAGGCCAAAGGCGTCGGGCGACGTGACGCCGGCGAACTCCTGGGCGTGTCGTTCCAGCGCGTGCAGCAGCTCGTTGACGAGTAGCGGCGCGCTGTTCGTTCAATCAGAACGCGCCGGGATGACCGAGCTCTTGGGCCTGGCTGCTGTTGCTGGATGAACCAATCCGCTCACGCGCGTGAAAGCCCCCTCTCTGCGGTGCTGTACCAGGACATCGCTGACACAAAAGTGTCAGGACATCGTTGACGGTATTGAAAAGATGGATGCCCTGGAAAGAGCAGCGCACCATGAGTTTGAAACTGCAGTTCGTGGAGCGAGCGGCGCAGAAAGGCAGCAATCTCTCTGCACTTTGCGAGGAGTTCGGCGTCTCGCGGCAGACGGGGCACAAGTGGTTGCGGCGCTATCGGGAGCTTGGTCCGCTTGGCCTGGTCGAGCAAAGCCGGCGGCCCGATTCTAGCCCGGGTGGCACCGGTGAGGACGTCGTTCTGGCGATTCTCGCGCTGCGCAATCAGCATCCGAGCTGGGGCCGGGACAAGATCTCCCGGGTGCTCCAGCGCAGACTCGCTGCGGACGCTCCGAGCCGCAGCACGGTCGTGCGCATCTTGCGCCGGCTCGGCAAAGTGAGGCGGCGCCGGCCGCCGGTGCGCATCTGGAGTGTTGACGGTCGTCCGCGCGTCGAGGTTTCCGGAGCTGACGATTTGTGGACCATGGACTTCAAAGGCTGGTGGCGGGCTGGCAACGGGCAGAAGTGCGAGCCGTTTACAGTCCGCGACGCCCACAGCCGCTTCGTGCTCGCGGCGACGCTCTTGCCAGGCGCTCGCGGTGCGCTGGTCCGGGGCGTCCTGGAGCAGCTTTTCCACCAGCTGGCACTCCGCGCGCGATCCAGTGCGACAACGGCTCGCCCTTCGTTTGCACGAGGGCGCGCGGCGGGCTTACGCTGCTCTCCGCCTGGCTGGTGTCGCTCGGCATTCGTCTGATTCGTTCGCGTCCGGGAAAGCCTCAGGACAATGGGGGCCACGAGCGCATGCACCGCGACCTGGCTGAGCTCGAGCTGGCGCCGGCGCGCTCTCGTCGAGCGCAGCAGCGCGACTGCGATCGATGGCTGGTCGACTTCAACAACGTCAGGCCGCACGAGGCGCTCGGCGGAAACACTCCAGCCGAAGTCTACAAGCCGAGCCATCGCGCCCCGGCCGTCCAGCTCCCGAACTACCCGCCCGAGTACAAGGTCCGACGTGTAAACAGGGTCGGCATCATCAAAATCTTTGGCGATTGCGTTTATGTCAGCGCCTCGCTCCGCGGCCAGCTCGTCGGCCTGCAGCACGAGCGCGGCATGCAATGGCGTGCCTACTTCCATGAAGTCGACCTCGGCCTCGTCGAGATCGTCAACATCAACGACGCGCTCTCGATGCTGTCAGCATCTGACTCCATCGCAGTGAACCCAAACA
>VBKI01000109.1 GCA_005879535.1 Deltaproteobacteria bacterium
ATCTACGGCGGCTCGAACGAGATCCAGAAGAACATCATCGCCCAGACGATCCTCGGGCTGTAGGAGCTTTCATGCGGTTCAGTCCGACTCCCGAGCAGCAGCAGCTCGGCGACATGGTCCAGCGGTTTTTCGCCGAGCAGTACCGGTTCGATGCGCGGCGGAAGATCCTCGACTCGCGCGAAGGATGGAGCCGGGAGACCTGGTCGAAGCTGGCGGAGCTCGGCCTGCTCTCGCTGCAGGTCCCCGAGGAGCAGGGCGGGATGGCGCCGGCAGTGGTGGAGACGCTGCTCACCGCAACCGCGACGGGAACGGCCATGCTGCTCGAGCCCTGGGTCTCCTCGGCCATCATCGGCACCGTCCTCATCCGCGAGCTGGGCTCGGCGAAGGAGCGCGAGGAGATGCTCGTCCCCATGGCCGCCGGCGACCGGATCGCCGTTCCGGCGCACTTCGAGCCTGCTGCCCGCTACGATCTGCACCGCGTCGCCACCAGCGCACGGCGCGGTGGCGGCGGCTGGGTATTGAAGGGGCGCAAGTCTGTGGTGCTGCACGCGCCTGCCGCCGATCTGTTGCTGGTCTCGGCGCGGACGTCGGGCGCTGCCGACGAGGCCACCGGCATCTCGGTCTTCGCGGTGCCGCGCGAAGGTCCCGGCGTGGCGCTCTCGCAATACCGTACGCTCGACGGCATGTGCGCCGCCGACGTGGAGCTGGCGGACGCGCCCGGCACGCTCATCGGCGCGGACGGGACCGCCTTCGCCGCACTCGCGACCGCGTTCGATCAGGGGCTCGCAGTCCGCTGCGCGGAAGCGGTGGGCGCGCTGCAGGCCACCCTCGACGCGACCGTCGAGTACACGAAGACACGCCAGCAATTCGGCGTTCCCATCGCCCGGTTCCAGGCGTTGCAGCATCGCATGGCGGACATGCTCATCCATGTCGAGCAGGCGCGCTCGATGAGCTACCTTGCCGCAATGCGCGCCTCGGAGCCGTCCAGACGCGAGCGCCGCCGCGCGCTGGCGGCCGCCAAGGTGGTGGTGGGCAACGCGTGCCGCTACGTCGGCCAGGAGGCGGTGCAGCTCCATGGCGGTATGGGCGTCACCGATGAGATCGCGGTCAGCCACCTCTTCCGCCGGCTGACGGCGCTGGAGATGGCGCTGGGCGACACCGCGCACCACCTGGAGCAGTTCGTCGCGGCGAGCGCGCAAGCGGAGGGCACATGAGCGGAGCGGACTACACGACGCAGGGCGCAGTGGCGGTGATCCGACTGGACAATCCGCCGGTCAACGGCCTCGGATACGCGGTGCGCACCGCAATCGTGGCGGGGCTCGACCGCGCCACCGCCGATCCGGCGATCTCTGCGGTCGTCCTGGCAGGCGCCGGCAAGTCCTTCTCCGCCGGCGCAGACATCCACGAGCTGGGCACGCCGAAATCGCTGCAGGAGCCCAACCTCCTCGCGGTGATCCGCGAGATCGAGCGGAGCGAGAAGCCGGTCGTCGCTGCCGTCCACGGGGTGACGATGGGCGGCGGCCTCGAGCTCGCCCTGGGCTGCCACTATCGCGTCGCGGCGCCTTCGACGCAGATCTCGCTGCCGGAGGTGAAGATCGGCCTGATTCCCGGCGCCGGCGGGACGCAGCGGGTTCCGCGCGTGCTCGGCCTGGAGACCGCGCTCAACCTGATCGTCTCCGGCGCCACGGTGCCTGCGACGATGCTGGCCAAGACGGGCCTCTTCGACGAGGTGATCGAGGGTGACCTCCTCGCCGGCGCGGTCGCCTTCGCGAACCGCGTCGCCTCGCGACGGCCGCTTCCGATCGTGCGCGAGCGCAGCGTCACCCATCCAGATGCCGAGGCGTTCCTGCAGTTCGCGCGCAACAGCGTCGCCGCGGTGGCCAAGGGGTATCCGGCGCCGCTCAAGTGCGTCGAGGCGGTCGCCGCCTCCCTCGAGCCGTTCGAACAGGGAGCGCTGGTCGAACGGCGCCTCTTCATCGAGCTGCTGAATTCTCCGGAATCGAAGGCCCTGCGACACGCCTTTCTGGCCGAGCGTGCCGCCTCGAAGGTGCCGGACGTACCCGAGGACACGGCTACCCGACCGATCCACTCCGCGGCCGTGATCGGCGCCGGTACCATGGGCGGCGGCATCGCCATGTGCTTCGCCAACGCGGGCATTCCGGTGCGCGTGCTGGAAGTGAAGCAGGAGGCGCTCGACAAGGGGCTCGCCACCATCCGCAAGAACTACGAGGCGAGCGCGAAGAAGGGAAAGCTCACCTCCGCGCAGGTCGGCGAGCGGATGTCGCTCCTTCAGCCGGCTCTCTCGTATGCGGACGTCGCCCAGGCGGACATCGTGATCGAGGCGGTCTTCGAGGATCTGGCAGTGAAGGAGGGCGTCTTCCGACAGCTCGACGAGGTGATGAAGAAAGGCGCGATCCTCGCCAGCAATACCTCGACCCTCGACCTGAACCGGATTGCCGCCTTCACCCGCCGTCCCGCCGACGTGATCGGCACTCATTTCTTCAGCCCGGCGAACGTGATGAAGCTGCTGGAGATCGTGCGCGGCCGCGAGACCGCCAAGGACGTACTCGCCACCGTGCTCGGCCTGGCGAAGAAACTGGGAAAGACCGGTGTCGTCTCCGGCGTGTGCGACGGCTTCATCGGCAACCGCATGCTCGCGCGCTACGTCGAGCAGGCGCTGCTGCTCATCGAGGAGGGAGCGCTGCCCCAACAAGTCGACGGGGTCATGGAGAAGTTCGGCATGGCCATGGGCCCTTTCCGCGTGTCGGACCTCGCAGGCGGCGACGTGAGCTGGTTCATCCGCAAGCGCCGCTACGCAGAGCACCCGGGCTCGCGGCGGCAGGTGATCGCCGACCGGCTCTGCGAGATGGGGCGCTTCGGGCAGAAGACCTCCGCCGGCTGGTACCGGTACGAGCCGGGGCGGCGCGACGCCATCCCCGATCCCGTGGTGGAGGAGCTGATCGTCTCCGCGTCGCGCGAGATGGCCATCGTCCGGCGCAACGTTCCCGCCGAGGAAATCGTGGAGCGCTGCATCTTTGCCCTCGTCAACGAAGGAGCGAAGATCCTCGAGGAAGGCATCGCTCAGCGCGCGTCCGACGTCGACGTCGTGTACCTGACCGGATACGGCTTTCCGCCTTGGCGCGGCGGGCCAATGCACTACGCCGATTCGCTCGGCCTCTACAGCGTCGTGCGGTCCATGCGCCGGCTGGCGAAGAACCCGCACGGCGATCCTGCGGCATGGGAGCCAGCGCCTCTGCTCGCAAAGCTCGCTGCCGAAGGGAAATCCTTCAGCGCATCGGGGAGCGCGCCATGACCGACGCCGTCATCGTCTCCACCGCCCGCACCGGTCTGGCAAAGTCCTGGCGAGGCGCCCTCAACATGACCCACGGCGCGACCCTGGGCGCTCATGTCGTCCGCGCTGCCGTGGAGCGTGCAAAGATCGACCCGTCCGAGGTGGAGGACGTGATCATGGGCTGCGCCTTGCCCGAGGGCACCACCGGCGGGAACGTGGCCCGTCAGATCGCACTGCGCGCCGGTCTTCCGGTCACCACTGCCGGCACCACCATCAACCGGTTCTGCTCCTCCGGGCTGCAGGCCATCGCCCTTGCCGCCCAACGCGTGATCGTCGACCGGGTGCCGGTGATGGTGGCGGGCGGCATCGAGTCGATCTCCTGCGTCCAGCAGGAGCTGAATCAGCACATGTTCGAGGACCCCTGGCTCCTCGAGCACAAGCCGGCCATCTACATGAGCATGCTGGAGACCGCCGAGAACGTGGCGAAGCGCTACCGGATCTCGCGCGAGAAGCAGGACGAGTACGGCGCGCGAAGCCAGCAGCGGGCTGCCGCTGCCCAGGCGGCGGGGAAATTCGCCGACGAGATCGTCCCCTTCACAACGCTGATGGGCGTCGCCGACAAGGACTCCGGCCGCCTCTCGACGCGCGAGGTGACGCTCTCCGCCGACGAAGGGATCCGCCCCGACACCACCGTGGAAGCAATCGCGAAGATCAAGCCCGCTATCCCCGGCGGAGTGGTGGCGGCTGGCAATGCCAGCCAGTTCTCCGACGGTGCCTCCGCCTGCGTGGTGATGGAGGCGAAGCTGGCAGAGAAGCGAGGTCTGCGACCGCTGGGGATCTTCCGCGGCTTCGCCGTGGCCGGGTGCGAGCCCGACGAGATGGGAATCGGCCCGGTGTTCGCCGTGCCGCGCCTCCTGGAACGCACCGGTCTGAAGATGGACGACATCGGGCTCTGGGAGCTGAACGAAGCCTTTGCCGTGCAGGTCATCTACTGCCGCGACCAGCTCGGCATCCCGGACGACCGGCTCAACGTCGACGGCGGCGCCATCGCCATCGGCCATCCCTACGGCATGTCGGGCGCCCGGCTCGCCGGTCACGCCCTGATCGAGGGACACAGGCGCAAAGTGAAGTACGTCGTCGTCACCATGTGCGTCGGCGGCGGAATGGGCGCGGCCGGGCTCTTCGAGGTGACCTGAGCTTTCGCGCGATGGTGAGACCCCGCAGGTTGGATCAGTCCCACTCGATCCTGAAGCCCGAGGGCGTGACGCGCACGGTGGGCGGCTTCTCGCGAGTCAGGATCTTGATGGCGGAGAAGCCGCCTCCAAGAAGGCAGGTGATCCCGCCGCCGATCAGCAGTCCGAGCTTGCTGGTGGGCTCGGGATCGAGGACCGCAAGCCCCACCATGGCGATTCCGGCCGCGCTCATGCCCAGGGCAACCCCCGCCCCAGCGATTTCTCGCGAGGACAGTCTGGCCGCCCGCGCGAGCTGGAAGATGGTCTGCGTCGACGGATCGATCCCGACATTGGCGTCGTCGACCAACGAGACCGGCATGCGCTCCTTGTAAGCGCGCGCGAGCCGCTCCAGCCAGCGCTGGTCGGAGGTCTTGATGCTCGTTTCGTCCACGATTTCAAAGTGTCGCATGGATCCATCGGCCGCCTGCAGCCTTGTTCCGCCTACGGGCGGCGAAGCCCGCGCCTGTTGCACGGAAGCCGTCATCGGTTGAGCTTCCCTGGGGAAGGAGTCCCTCATGGCCCAAGGCAACCGCGACAAGCCGGACCGTATCGGCACGCCGGATCCGGCGAACGAACCGCCGCCACCGAAGATCGACGACGCGGGCGAGTTGGGTGAGGTCGGCGCTCGAAAGCTCGACGAGCGCCAGAAGGACGCAATCTGGAAGAACCGACCGCCGACGCCGGACCAGGATCCGGTGGACCCGGTTGCCCGCTGAATCAGCACGCCCCGCTAGTTGCGGCGCGCGCGGTGCGGCAGCGGGCAAGACAAGCTGCCGTGCCGCTCGTCCCATTGCTGGTGGTAAGTCTCGGCGATCCAGAACGGCCCGGCCGGCGCGATCTCGGTCGTAATGGGATCACGCAAGCCCTTCTGGGCCT
>VBKI01000110.1 GCA_005879535.1 Deltaproteobacteria bacterium
AGCGGTTCGTGGTGGAAGAGGGCGACAAGTACGAGGCGATCCAGTTCTCCACCATCGGGCGCCGCGGGCGCGACTTCGCCAAGAAGCGCGGGATCGAGACGCGCAAGGACTACGTCGGGTTCTTCGGCCGGCTGCGCTACGCGATGGCGAAGGAAGTCGCGGACGACCTGATCGTCGAGTTCAGAGAGCGCAAGCTCGACGCCGTGTACCTGCTCTACAACCAGTTCAAGAGCGCAATGTCCCAGGCCATCACCTTCACAAGGCTCTTGCCCATCGTAGCGACGGAGTCCGCCAAGGCCGAAAAGCAGGGCGGTTTCATCACTCCAGAGCACCTCTATGAGCCGTCTCGCCCGCGGCTGCTCGAGCACCTGATTCCGCGGCAGCTGGCGATGTCGATCTGGCGCGCACTGCTCGAGTCCGAGGCTTCCGAGCACGGCGCCCGGATGACCGCGATGGACTCCGCCACCAAGAACGCAAACGACATGATCGGGCGACTTTCGCTCGAGTACAACCGCGGGCGCCAGGCGTCGATCACCAAGGAGTTGATGGAGATCGTCTCCGGCGCCGAGGCGCTGAAATAAGGACCCCAGGATATGGCTGCAGTCGCGATGACCGAAATCGGCAAAGTGGGCAAAGTCACGCAGGTGATCGGGCCGGTGGTGGACGTAGAGTTCCCCGCCAACGCCCTGCCGGAGATCTTCACCGCCCTGACGTTGTCGAACCCCAGCATATCGGACAAGGCGGACAACCTGACCATCGAGGTGGCGCAGCACCTCGGCGAGAACACCGCACGGTGCATCGCCATGGACTCGACCGACGGCCTCGTGCGCGGGCAGCCGGTGAAGAATACCGGGGGACCCATCTCGGTGCCGGTGGGCAAGGCGGTCCTCGGGCGGATTCTCAACGTCATCGGCGAGCCGGTCGATGAGAAGGGTCCGATCCACGCCACGCGGCGCCTTCCCATCCACCGCCAGCCGCCGGAGTTCTCCGAGCAGGACGTGCGGATGATTCCGTTCGAGACCGGCATCAAGGTCATCGACCTGCTCGCGCCCTACCTGCGCGGGGGAAAGATCGGCCTCTTCGGCGGCGCTGGCGTGGGCAAGACCGTGCTGCTCCAGGAGCTGATCAACAACGTCGCCAAGGAGCGCGGCGGATTCTCCGTCTTCGGCGGCGTCGGCGAGCGCACCCGCGAAGGCAATGACCTGTACGCGGAGTTCATCGAGTCGAAGATCATCAACCTCGAGGACCTCGAGAAGAGCCAGTGCGTGCTGGTCTACGGGCAGATGAACGAGCCGCCCGGCGCCCGGGCCCGTGTCGGCCTCTCCGCGCTGACGATGGCGGAATACTTCCGCGACGAAGAGGGACGGGACGTGCTTCTCTTCATCGACAACATCTTCCGCTTCACGCAGGCGGGCTCCGAGGTCTCTGCGCTCCTCGGCCGCATCCCCAGCGCGGTCGGTTACCAGCCTACGCTCTCCACGGACATGGGCGAGCTCCAGGAAAGAATCACCTCCACCAAGAAGGGGGCTGTGACTTCAGTCCAGGCCATCTACGTTCCGGCCGACGACTTGACGGATCCCGCTCCCGCCACGACCTTCGCGCACCTGGATGCCACTACCGTGCTCTCCCGCGGGCTGACGGAGATCGGCATCTACCCCGCCGTGGACCCGCTCGACTCCACCAGCCGCATCCTCGACCCGCAGATCGTCGGCGAGCAGCACTACAAGGTCGCGCGCCGGGTGCAGTCGGTGCTCCAGCGCTACAAGGAGCTGCAGGACATCATCGCCATCCTCGGGATGGACGAGCTGTCCGACGACGACAAGCTCACGGTCGCCCGCGCCCGGAAGGTGCAGCGCTTCCTCAGCCAGCCTTTCTCGGTGGCAGAGCAGTTCACCGGCATGAAGGGCAAGTATGTGAAGTTGGAAGACACCATCCGCTCCTTCGAAGAGCTTTTGGACGGAAAGCACGACAACCTACCCGAGCAGGCCTTCTACATGGTCGGGAACATCGACGAGGCCGTGGAGAAGGCGAAGACGCTGGCGCGCTGACATGCCCCTCTCGATCGAGATCGTGACCCCCGAGCAGCGCGTGCTCACGACGGAATGCGACGAGGTGCGCCTGCCGGGCGTCGACGGCGGATTCGGAATCCGCCCTGGGCATACACCGCTGGTCGCTGCCCTCGCGCCCGGCGAGCTGGTGTACGTCATCGGCGGCACCGAGCACCGGTACGCCGTCGGCGAGGGATTCTCCGAGGTGAGCAATGATCGCGTCCGCGTGCTCGTCGAGGAAGCGGTCCGTGCCGATCAGATCGATCCCGGCCGCGCCGAGTCCGAGCTGAAGACCCTTCAGCAACGCCTTTCCTC
>VBKI01000111.1:0-5392 GCA_005879535.1 Deltaproteobacteria bacterium
AGGCTGCTGACGTTCGGATGGTCGTTTCTGAGCCGGCCGCTGGGAAGCGAGACGACGCTCGTGGACGCGGGCTCGGCGAAAGCGTCGTTCCTGGCGGACATGCCGGGCGAATACATGCTGAAGGTGACCGTCTCGAACACCGTGCGGGTGAACGAGGCCACGGTGAAGGTGACGGCGATGGTTTGCGGCGCAAGCTCGCCGGTGGTCACCGACATCGCCGCGCAGAGCGACCTCGTCACCGGCAGCACCGTGCAGTTGACCGCGACCGTGAGCGACGCCGACAACGCGGCTGGGTGCGACCTGCAGCAGTCACTCTCCCATGCGTGGAAGCTGGTCCAGCTTCCGGCCGGTAGCCGGGCGAGCCTGAACAGCCTGACTGCGCAAAACCCGAGCTTCACCGCCGACGTAGCAGGCCACTACATCGTGCAACTGGTTGTCACCGATTCGACCGGTCGCTCTAGCGCGCCCAGGACGCTGGACGTCGGGGTGAATGACTGCACGCCTTCGCCCATTCAATGGGCCAATCCGGCGATCACGGCGGTTGCGACCGACCCGCAGCAGGGCGCTCCGTCGTTCGTCGACGCGAACGGCAACCCGATGCCGCACGTCGACGCCGTCGTCCAGCTCATTCCGCATGCCACGGTCGTCATCGACTGCGGACGAAAGGCGAGGGAGCCCCTTTCGTTCTTTTGGACGCTCGCGTCCCGCCCGGCGGACAGCGAAGCCCGTCTGGACTCGCAGACTACGCAATCACCGAGATTCGTGGTGGACAAGGTCGGCCGGTACCGATTGTCGGTCGTCGCAACGGATGCGCGCGGCATTCGGAGCGCGCCGGCGACCATCGACCTCGACACGACCACCTGCGGCGTGAACGAGGTCACGACCCAGCTGCTCGCCGGTGGAGCCGCCTTCGCGACGACTGCGCAGTCGCCGCAGTCGGTGGCGAGCTTTGCTCCCTTCACGTTCGGCGCGGCAATCGTCACTGCGGACAACGACGCAAGCGCGTGTCCGACGCGCTTCCAGGTCAGCGCCGATTTCAATTACCGGGTCGCGATCGAGCCTTCCCCGGGGGCAGCAAGCCTGACGACGGTGATCGGCGACGAAACCACCTTCGAAGCCCGCAAACCCGGCGCCTATGCCATCGAGGTGGACGGCGCGGTGACGAATCGGTCCGGCCGTGTGCATGCGGCGCCCGTGGTTGCGTTCTTCAGTGCAGCCGCTTGCGATTTCAGCGTCGGCATACCTGCGATCTCCGCGGTGACGCCGCCCGCCGGCGACACGTTCCCGCGCGGCCTGTCGTTCTTCGCCGGCGATCGCGTCACGGTGGCCGCGACGGCGTCTTCGACGCCAACCTGCGCATCGACTCACGACACGTTCAGCTATCGCTGGACCTTGTTGGAGACCCCGGTCGGCAGCGCTGCGCAGTTGAACTCCACCACACTGGCGCAACCGACGTTCGTGGTTGACGTCCCCGGCGGCAGCTACAGGCTGCAGGTAGAGGTCACCGACTCGCTCGGCAACGTCAAGACTAGTGCCGTCCAGACGTTCACCGCGGGCACCTGCGGGAAGAACCCGATCTCCGCGTCCGCCAGCGTCCTCGTTGCCGGGGCGCTGCCGTTCGACCCGAGCACACTCAAGGTCGCGCCGAGAAACGGCGCGTTCTTCTCCGCCGACGACGATGCGGCCCTGTGCCCCGCGCGGTTCGCGCAGACGTACACGTTCGCCTGGAGCACGACCGGCGGCACGTTCCGCGCACCTTCCGCCTCGCAGACCGATTTCGCTCCAGGCGGCAGCGTCGTCTACAGCATCAACGCCACCGTCACCGGCTCGAACGGCCAGTCCGCGGTCGCGGCGCTACAGGTCGACGCACGCTGCTCGTCGCCGTTCGTCACTTCGCCGGAGGTCGACGTTGATTTCGCGGGCTCGCCCGTCGGATCTGCTCCGCCGCGCTCGCCGGTGAGCGGCAGCTTCAACGTCTACCGCGACGATGCAGTGACGGTTTCCACTACCGCTGCGTCGACCTGCTTCGGCGCCGCTCACGCGGGTCTGACCTACGACTGGACACTGACGGCGGCGGACGGGCGCGTCCGGCACCTCAGCACCGCCTCCGCCTTGTTCACGATCGATCAGCCGAACGGCAACTACAGCGCGTCGGTGGTGGTGAAGGACGCGCTCGGCAACGGCTCTTTCGCAAGGGCGGCGTCGTTCACGGGCGCCAAGCCGTTCGACGATCACGTGTTTGCGGCCGGTTTCGCCGCCGGTCGAACGACGTTCTCCGATGACGACGTCGCCTCGGTCTGCCCTGCTCGGTTCGCCAATCAGTATGCGTTCGCCTGGAGCGTCGCCGGGTCCACTCCGGACGTCGGCTCGATCTTCAGCTCCGACAGCCACGGTCAATCCGTGACGTTCTCGCCCGGCGGGAACGCGGTGTTCAACGTGAAGCTGATCGTCAGCGGCGCAGGACGACAGACGGAAGCCTTCAGGCCGATCACCGTGAGTTGCTCCGACGTGACCCCAAAGGCCGGCGCGATCTCGGTTACCAGCAGTACGCCCGACTATGCGCCCGGGATATTCTTCCGGGATGACATCGTCGCTCTCTCGACGGCAGCCCCGACGTCGCTCTGCTTCAGCAGCATGGAAGCGGCGTCGTTTCTGTGGTCGCTGACGCGGCCGCCCGCCAGCACCAACACGACGCCCTTTGACATCACCGCTGCGCACCCGACGTTCGTGGCTGACGTCGCCTCAGGCACCTGGACGGCGACCGTCGTGGTCGTGGACAAGCTCGGCAACCGGTCCGCGCCGCGGACGCAGTCGTTCACCTCGCAGAGCTGCGGCATCAACCCGGTCCTCGTCAACTTCACGGACACGCGCGTCGGTATGTCCCCATTCGCGGCATTCGATCCGCATGACCTGGTCGCCATTGCTTCATCGAACGATGACGATGCCGCGTTGTGCCCTGCCCGGTTCAAGAACTCCTACACCTTCACGAACCTGACCGTCACCCCGCCCACCGGTGCGACCAGCTGGGCCTTCACTCCGAGTGGCTCGAACAGCGGGCGGTTCGAGGCAGGCGAAAACGGCACCTATCACGTAGCGGTGGACGCGAAGGGCAGCGCCAGCAACGTCACCGGGCACGGAACATTTGCCATCTCGGTTGACTGCTCGAGCGGCGAGGAGGTCCCTGTCGTCACGGCTCCGACGGTCGCGCAGATCGACGATCCCGAGCGAGTGACGGTCAATGGCAAGATCTTCCGCGGCGAGACCGTGACCGTCGCGACCACGGTGACCCTTCGACCGACGCGAGCGCGGCGTTGACGCCGGACGCCACCGTGACCGCGCCGAGTTTCGTCGTCGCGGTCGCC
Organism: Deltaproteobacteria bacterium; assembly: GCA_005879535.1. NCBI lineage: Bacteria > Pseudomonadati > Myxococcota > Myxococcia > Deltaproteobacteria bacterium. Next base: position 3,363 of record VBKI01000111.1, read on the forward strand.
GGGGCCGCTTACGCCGTTCGCGCGACCGTCCGTGATCAGTGGGCGAACGGCCCCGGAACCAACGACGCGACCTTCGTCGCGGAGACGTGCGGCGCCAACCCGGTCGTGGTCACTTTCACGGCGCCGACGCAGCAGAGCGGCTCGTCGCCGTTCGACCCGTGGTCGGCGGCCGCCCTCGCGACCTCCAACGACAGCAACACTGCCATCTGCCCGCAGGCGCGATTCCACGACACCTACCAGATCACGTGGGCGGTGTCCGCGACACCGATGGGCGCGATGAAGTACTCGCTCTCGTCGTTCACCGGCGACCTGACTACGTTCCGCGAGGGCGAGGGTGCCTCCGGGACCTACACGCTGACGGCGACCGGCACCGCCGTGAACAGTGGCCACACGGGGACTGCATCGCAGAACATCACGACAGCGACATGTACGTCACCGACGCCGACCTTCACGAACGAAGCGTCGGACCCGGCCATTGGCTTCACCGTGACGCCGGCATCTGCAGATGGCTTCTATTCGGCAAATCCGCAGAGCGTCTTCACCGGGGATACGGTGAATCTGAGCTCGCCGACGACGTTCGCCTGCTATACGAACCAAGCCGAGGCGGCTGCCCAGTACACCTGGGGGCTCAAGGCAGACGTCGGCTCGACCCCGACGCTCACCGGTGGCATCCACTCCACGACGCCCAACTTCGTCGCGGATGCTCCGAACAAGACCTTCCACGCCCGCCTCAACGTCCAGGACCACTGGGGCAATGCCGATGCGCGCAGGCGCGATCTGACGTCGGGAAATTGCGGCGCGGCGCCGATCGCTGCGATGGCGGCAACGACGCAAGCCGGAGGCGCGTTGCCGATGGATCCATGGACGCTGACCGCGTGGCCGGCCTCTGGAACGCANNNCGGATCCCGACAAGTGCCCTGCCCGGTTCGCCCCGATGTACAGGTTCGCGTGGTCTTCCGTGGACGCTCTGTCGCCTGCGTTCTCGTCGACCACGACGAATCCGGCCACGTTCACGCCCGCTGACTCGAAGTCGTACGCGATCCATGTGTTGGTGTCCGCCAACGGCCAAAGCGGGACGGCGGATACCACCGTCAACGCGACGTGTGCTGCGCCAACCGTCGACACGCCCACGGTGGCGCAGGTCAATGGGGCGGCTTTCGGTTCGACCATCTTCGTAGGAGACGCGGTGAAAGTCGCCACTTCAGCCACTTCGGCGTGCTTCGCCAGCCCGACCTTCACGTATGCGTACACGCTGAAGCAGGGTGCCGTGACCGCTTCCGAGACGTTCTCGCCGTCGCCGACGGTGGCGCAGCCGACGTTCGTGCCACAGGTCTTTGGAGCGTCGTACGAGGTGTCGGTGACCATCGGCGACGGCTCCGGACAGACGAGCTCGCCGACGACTTCGCTCGCGATCGCCGTCTCGAGCTGCGGCGTCACCAGTCCAACCGTCTCGTTCACCGCCACGCAGCATCTCGAATCAGTCCAGCAGAAGGTCGGAACGGACACGCCGACCACTGCTCTCGACCTGACGCAGAAGTCGGGTGCAACGACCACGACGATCACCATCGACGTCGGTGGAACGTCGCAGGCCATCGAGGTCCCGTTCTACCTGGCCACGCCGGTCGACGTGGCTTTGAAGGCCGCGGCCCCTTCCTGCTCGAGCGTGACGTTCAACTCCGCGCAGCTGTTCGATCCGGACGGCCACGAGGTGCCGACGACGGACTGGACGCAGCCGTCGCCGCAGTCCGTTTCGGCGGACACGTTGCTTGTGTTCACCTTCACGCCCAGGATCGGCGATCACGTCGTCAGCGGCGACCCGGTGCCCGGCCACTTCACGCTGGCGCTGAGCCTGACGTTCGGCGGCTCCAATTCCAGCCAGACCACGACCGTCAACTCATCTGCCGTCGAGGTGGAAGGTCGTTGCGGACTGAACGCGCCAGTCGTCGATGCGAACTTCGATCCGGCGACGCAGTCCATAGACCTGCCCGTTACTGTCGATGCGATCGTCAGCGATGCCGACACCGAAGTTC
>VBKI01000111.1:5398-5818 GCA_005879535.1 Deltaproteobacteria bacterium
CTTTTCCTGGATACGGGCTCGAGCACGAGCAGCGGGTGTGGCCTGAATCAGTCGTTCTCGTACGCTTGGAGCTTCGCAACCCAACCTCTCGACTCGACCGGAACCTTCGCCGATGCCCATGCCGCGTCGACGACGTTTACTGCCGACACGGACGGTTCGTACTCGGTGCAGCTCGTCGTCGGCGATGGAACGACCTCAGGCGAGAGCGGCAACGGCACGACCTCGAGATCGTTCCCATACGAGGTAGCGCCGTAGCTGGCCAGCGTTGCGCCCCAGCATGGCGCCGTGAGACGGTGCCGGCGCCATGCTGATCGCGCTCGTCTTCCTCCTCGCCCAAGCCCTGCGCGAGACGCCTCCGGCGGCGCGGCCGCCGGAGCGCGTGCTCGTCAAAGCCGCGCATTTGATCGACGGCCACTCGAG
>VBKI01000112.1 GCA_005879535.1 Deltaproteobacteria bacterium
GCCGCCCCCGACGGCGGGGCCGGGGACGGCGGCCCCGCGGCGGACGCCGGTGGCCCCCCGGACGCCGGCCCGATCACGGATGCCGGAGCGGGCGCCGACGCCGGGGCCCCGGACGCGGGCGGCGGGATCTGGTCGCCCGCCCCGGGCACGGCGGGAAACGCGGTGATCACCTGCACCGATGTCACCCTGGCCGCGGGGACGATCGGCCAAGGGCAGTCGGTGTCCACCCTCGCCCGGCGCGAGCTCAGCGGGACCCAGGACGTATGGACACAGTACGTCGAGCTGTCCGGGGGTAGCGACGCCACGTTCACCTTCCCCACCGCGCTCGACCCCGCGGAGATCGCCGGGCTGGCGGTGCAGGTGAACTACCGCGGGTCACTCCGCAGCTACGTCCCCTGGTTCTTCGAGCTGTGGGACGCCGCCGCCGGCGCCTGGGTGCTGGTGGCGGACAACGGCTTCGCCCAGGACTGGGTCTGGAGCGCCGCGGTCCTCCCGGTGCCCGGCCCGCCGCAGCGCTTCCTCTCGGGCGGATCCCTCCGCCTCCGCTACCACGCCGGGAACACCCGGGACGCCTCGCTCCTCGACGAGCTGGTGATCGTCGCCACCCTGGCCGCCCCCGACGGCGGGGCCGGGGACGGCGGTCCCGCGGCGGACGCCGGTGGCCCCCCGGACGCCGGCCCGATCGCGGATGCCGACGCCGGCCCGATCGCGGATGCCGACGCCGGTCCGATCGCCGATGCCGATGCCGGCCCGATCGCGGATGCCGGAGCCGCCGCCGATGCCGGGGCCCCGGACGCGGGCGGCGGGATCTGGTCGCCCGCCCCGGGCACGAGCTGGCAGATCCAGCTCACCGGCGCGCTCGACACCCGCTACGAGGTGGCGATGTACGACCTCGACCTCCTCGACGTGAGCGCCTCCCAGATCGCCGGCTTGAAGGCGCAGGGGCGCGACGTGATCTGCTACTTCAGCGCCGGCAGCTACGAGGACTGGCGCCCCGACGCCAACCAGTTCCCGGCCTCGGCGCTGGGCCGCAGCAACGGCTGGCCCGGGGAGCGCTGGCTCGACATCCGCAACGCCACCGTCCGCGACATCATGAAGCACCGCCTCGACCTCGCCGTCCAGAAGGGGTGCACCGGGGTCGACCCCGACAACGTGGACGGCTACACCAACAGCACCGGCTTCTCCCTCACCGCCGCGGACCAGCTCGACTACAACCGCTTCCTCGCCGCGGCCGCGCACGCCCGCGGTCTGGCGGCAGGGCTCAAGAACGACGTGGAGCAGGTCGCCGAGCTGGTGGCCAGCTTCGAGTTCGCGGTGAACGAGGAGTGCGTGGTCTACTCGGAGTGCGACCTGCTCCTCCCGTTCATCCGCGCGGGAAAGCCGGTGTTCCACATCGAGTACGACGCCTCCCTCCGCACCGAGATCTGCGCCGCCGGGAACTCCCGCAACTTCGACACCTTGATCAAGGACCTGGACCTCTCCGCGGCACGCACCGCCTGTCGCTGATCCGCCCTTGCATCCTGGTCGAGCGCTGGGCCGGCGTCCACGTGGGGCAGAAGCTTCCATCGCTGCACACTCCCAGCTCGCAGCCGGGAGCTCTCCGCGGAGATGCAAAGGTCCGCAACCGCGCTCGGTGAGCGGCCCGTCGCCGAGCCGACGAGCGGCCGCAAAAGGCCGCGCCGTCGACGCGGGACTGGATCGCATTGAACGGCTGCCATGGCGGTGCCGGGAACATGGTCGCGCCGCGATCTCTGGGGCCGGGCCGGCAGATCCTCGGGCCGAGGCGGCTTCAGGCCGATCTCCCACACGAGTCCGTCGGGTGCCTTGCCGGTCACGCGCATGTAGCCCTCGTGGATCGCGACAAGGTGGTGAGCGGCGCAGAGCGCGATCTCGTTCTCCATGCTGTCCGCACCGCCATGCGAGCGGAACTCGACATGGTGGACGTGCGCCGCCCGGCGGCTACATCCCGGGGCCTGGCAGTAGCCCAGATCGCGCTTCATCACCCGGTTCCGCAGCGTATTCCGCTCCTTTGCCTCGCATTTCCACGTCTCCAGGAACTGGTACACCGACCAGAGGAAGCACTCTCGGGAGGTCAGCGGTTTGCGCGCGAGGGCGCGGGCCGCCTTGCAGACGTCCGCGAACAGCTCGATGGTGTGCCGCGGGACCGGAATCTCCAGCCAGCCCCGCGTCCACATCTGCGCTTCCTCCTCGCCCTCGATCTCCCGGCGCAGCGAGATGCACGTCTTCCCCGCCGCACGCTCGATCCAGTCCTTGACGGTGGTGCCGGTGGCCTTCCAGGCGATCAGCCTCGCCTTCTCGTACGAGATACGGCCGCTGCGCATCGCCTGCCGCAGCTCCGGGAGCATCACCAGCCTGCGCTCCAGCGCGATGCGCTGCTGGACCGTGCGCACCCCCATGCCCAGGCGCTCCTTGCAGTACTGTCGGAACGAGGCGAACTGCGCGTCGCGCCAGAGCCCGAGGCTGCTGAAGACGCTCGCGACCCTGCCGAGCTCCTCGTCGCAGCGGTTGCGCTCCGCCACGAGCCGCCGCAACTCGGCGTCGATCCGCCACGGGTTGGTCTCGTCCGCGACGTGCGGAGCGACGACGGGCTGCACCTCGTCGAGGTACACCCAGCGCTTCGTCTCGTTCTCCAGGTCTTCCTCGAGACGCTCGACCGAGTCGTCCGGCGGCGGCAGCGGCCAATGCAGGAAGTTCCCGTCGCTCTCTTCGGCCCCTTCGACGCCGCCGTAAGTGCCGAGGAACTCCTGAAAGATCGCGTCGAGTCGATCCCAGCGCGGCGCGGTGTGCCCGACCTGTTTTCCGGCCACTTTCATCGCCTCTTCGACCATCGGGCGTGCTTCCGGGGGGACCGGGATCGACAGAAGCTCCCAGGGCTCCTCCTCCTCGTCCGCCGTCTTTCCCGTAAGGCTCTTCACCGCCGCGGCCAGACCGCGCGCGGTGTCGGTCTTCGCCCGCTCGACCCAGCTCGCTTCGGCATCTCCCCGGGCGAGCGACATCACGATCCGTGCCTTGCAGGGACTCACCTCGCCTGACCACACGGCTTCCCGCAGCGCGGGCCGCTCCCGTAGGTCGCGAGCGAGCTTCGCCTGCTTCTGCGCCGTCCGCGCATTGAGCCCGAGGCGCTCCCGCGCGTAGTCGCCGATGCTGACGTATCCGAACGTGAGGGTCCGGGCGCCCACGCTCATCGCGGCGAGGTATTCGCCGATGGCGACGTCGTACGCCGCCTTCCGCCGCGCCCGCGTCGCGAGCACCCCATCGAGAAGTACGCCGGCCTCGCTGCGCCCCACGTCGCGCCGCTCTTCGGCCATGGGCGCTTCGAGCGCCGCCACTAGCGCGGAATCGGCGTCCGGGTATCCGGCGGGAGTGGCGTACTCGAGGCTCATGATCGTCGTGTACCGCGCCCCTCTGACATACCGCTGCCGACTCGCCGGCCTCGTTTCCGCCGCACGATCAATTGCACCGGCGCTACTCCCACCGGACAGAACTGCCACGTCAAAGTGTCGTCGCTGTGGGCTATCACGCGTACGCCGCCGCTGCGCACAGCGCAGAGATGGCCGTCGCAGAGTGAGATGAGAGCTTGCGGATCGTCGGGAGTGGCACCCGGAACTGCGTGGAGAGTGGTGATGGTATCGCGGCAGCGGGGCGCCTCGCAGATAGGGCCGCGCGGACGCCGTGCGCGCTCCTTCTTCTCGTATTCGAGCCATTGCTCGATGAGCGGCACCAGCTTGTCGACCACGCGTGTCGTCTCGGCGAG
>VBKI01000113.1 GCA_005879535.1 Deltaproteobacteria bacterium
AGTCGTCCAGGTCGAGGTGGCCGTAGACCTCGGAAGTGACCTTGGGGTCGGTGTGGCGGAGGATCCGCTGCACGATCGCGAGCGGCACCTTCGCCTTGACGAGCAGGGTGGCCATCGTGTGGCGCAGATCGTGGAAGCGCAGCTTGCGGACGACAGGCTTGAGCCTGCGCAGCCGCCGACGTGCCCCGAACCGACCGCAGCAGCAGCCAGCCCGACGCAGGACCCTGAGCCCGCGACCGCTCGGCGCCAACCCGACTCACGATCCTGTGGCGTGACCTCCTCCTCCGCGTCTTCCGCGAAGACGTTCTCGCCCGCCCCTGCGGCGCCCGCCGGAAGGTCCTCGCCTTCATCAACGAGAGGTCAGTCATCGAGCAGATCCTCGGCCACGTCGGGCTGCCGACCACCGGGCCGCCGCCGGCCAGGATCATGCTCGAAACCGGCGGGCATTGACGGCTTGCACCGTGCAAGACCTGTGGCGTCGAGAAGGAAGGGCCGTTAAGCCGCTTCGTCACGCCTAAGGTGTTGTCAGGATTCTTGCGCGGCGGCTCCGTGAGCCCGCCGCGAGAGATTCTGATATGCTTGCGAAGAAGGGGGCATGGCGGCGCCAGAGGACAGAACCGACCTTATCGACCTTTCGCCGGCGCACGCTTCTCCCTCGACGGATTCGTGGGCAGCTCGGGCGGCGGCGGCCCCGGCTACTTCGACCTGCGCGCCGTCATGTTCTGGCTGCGCGTCCACGTCTGACGCAACGGCGATGACCTCGCGGCGTGCAGTGCTCGCCCTGCTTCTCTGCGGCACCGCCGCACGCGCCGCCGGGATCGAGCCGCTCATCACTCGGCCGATCACCCTACCGCAGGGCAAGGTCGATCTGACCCTGCACGGCACCTACACGAGTTGGAGCTACGGCCTCTTCGGGCTCACGAGGCCCGGGTCGTTCGACGGCGAAACGCTGGCGCTCGGAGTCGACGTTGGCGCGACGGACCGCGTCCAAGTCGGGCTCGGTGTGGCGCTGCCCGTCCATCCGAGCGCCTCATTCGGTTCGGTCCTGGCCACGGCCCTCTTCCTGGCAGAACCGACGTTCGCGATGCGATTGGACGGGGGCTACGAGCGCGTCGGTGTCAATGGCGACCCCACCCAGGTGAATGTCAGCCACACCAATCGGTACTTCGGCGCCCTCGGCGCAAATATCAAGATCCCGATCACGGAAGCGATCGCCTTCGTCACCGGTCAGAACGGCGCCGTGCAGTTCGGCCATTTCCAGAACGTCGGCGACAGCGCGGGACTCTACTTCGGGGCCACCGCATTCACGCAAGCCTCCTCCGATTTCCTGGTCATCAGCGGCGGCGGCGGCGGCTCCAGCGCCATCGTCGGAATCAACCTGCCCGCCGGGCTGCTCGTGCAACCCGACCCGCGCGTTGCCATCACGCTGCAGGCCGGTTACTCGGCGGTCTTCCTGACCTCGGGAGTCACCGGGACCCTCCACTTCGTTCCTCTCGCGCTGGAAGCCGTCGTCACTCCAGCGCCCCCGCTCGACATCGGCGCGCGCTTTTCCCTCGGCGGATACGTCGGCGCCTCGGGGGACGACAGAGTCAGCCTGAATGCCAGCTATTTCGACCTGCGCGCAGTGATGGTCTGGTTGCGCGTCCATGTCTGACCGCCGAGCCGCGGCCGCCCGCTCGTGAAAGCGCTGCACGTTGCGCAGCTTGATGGCCTCGTAGCCGCGCACCAGATCGGGCAGCTCGGCGATGGCCACCGCCGCGTCGTGCAGCGACGGCATCTCCAGCGCCCGCAGCACCATTGCGCGGTACTCCTCGATCAGCGCGCGCTCGACCCTGCGCACCTCCGACGGCCCGAAGGGGTCGACCGCCGTTCCGCGCAGCCGGCGGAGCGCGCGCAGCAGCGAGAGCGCGGGCCGCGCCCAGCGCCCCAACCGCAGCTTCCGCTTCATGCCCAGCGCGCGCAGGAATGGCGGATGGAGGTGCCAGTAGACGCGGGCGCCGCCCGGGAACTGGCGCCGGATCTCCTCCTCCGCCCCTCCCCGCAAGAGCTCGCCGCAGGACCGAAAGGCAGCACAGCTCACTTAACCATTCGGAGTATTCGCGAGGCAATCGGCGATCCGGGCGTCGTGATGAGGGATAGGAGT
>VBKI01000114.1 GCA_005879535.1 Deltaproteobacteria bacterium
CGAACGCTGTCGGATGGTCACTCGCAGCTGCGTCTCCTTGCCGGGCTCTACCTGGACCGTCTCGCGACCGAGCGCTGCGAATGGCGACCAGACGACGGCGTGCCAGGTGCCGCGGGGAGCCCGCTGGATCTCGAAACGGCCGTCGCGGCCCACCCGCGCGTAGTACGGGTTGGGGACCACCAGCACGTTCCCGTTCATCTGCGAATGGATGTTGCAGTAGACCGAGACGACGCCGGGCTTCTCCAACGTGACCGTCTTGGCGATACCGCCGCGATACAGCCCGAGATCGAATTTGGCATCAGGCGTCGGGGAAAAGACGTTGTGGTAGAACCCGTCGCGGTTGGGAAAGGCGACGGTCGCCCCCACGGGAACGATGAGGAGAGGGGGAGCGAACGATTTGTCCGCCTGCGCCATCTCGAAGGGCCCTTTCGCCATCTCGTCGAGCGCGGGAGCGTCCTCGAGGAACACCACCACCTGGTCGACGGGCGGCGCCGGCCTGAGCGACGCCCGCACGACGACGACTTCGCCGACGATGGAGCCGCGCTGAACCGGCGCTGCTTGCGACACCGGCGCCGCAAGCAGCGAGAGCGCGGCGGCGACGCGCCCGAGCGTGGCCCTAGAGGTTGACGCCAAAGAGGATCCTTCCGCGGTGTAGCGAGGCGTCGTCCGTCAATCCGAAGCCAAAAGTGGCTGCGAGCCAGAAGCGGCCACGTCCATAGGCCAGCGATGGTCCCGCCCACAGCTCGCTCTCGCCGCCCGTCTTCAACTCTTTCTCACTGAAGATCTCGCCACCAAGGCGAAAGCCAGCGGGCAACTCTACGGTGCTGGCGAACGAGCCAACGAAATAGGGGACGGTCTCCGTGTCCGCGAACTCAAGGTATCCGCCGAGGTTCGCGGTCAAGTTGAGGCGGCCGAGATCGCGGGAGAGGATTGCCGTGAACCACCCGGTGTTGGGCGTCCCCGCGGCGACCCGCTGCCCGTACTCGGCGCGGAGGCGCACGTCCACGGGCCAGGCACCCTTGTCGGCGAGCAGCCAGCTCGCGTGGGCCCGCAGCGAGGAGAGCGCCACGCTCGAGCTGACGCCCGGCCCGCTCACGGGCGGCTGATCGAAGATGGCGAACAGTCCCGCCTCGATCCGGTCGGTGAGACCGGCGACCGGACCGAGCCACCAGTCCCAACCTGCGAAGCCGGAGCGCGGCTTCTCGGCGGAGAACCAGCTTTCCAGCTCGACTGTTCCGTCGGGAAGCGAATCGACGCCTTGGCTGAACGCGTACGGTCTCGGTCCCGCAGCCGCGGGACGGCAGGGAAGCAGCGCGGCCAACGCTCCCGCCAGCACCAGGCACCGCGCGGCCCTGCGGGCCAAAGAACGATCGGCAACTCTCATGATGAATCCCCCAGGTTTGCGTCGGGCAACCGATGACGCTTTCAGAACTCTGCTGCGCACCGATGTGCCGATCAATTTTTGTCCATGTATGTGCAAGGAGTGGGCATGCCGAATTGCCCTACCACGCAGCCGCGCTGCGCCAGACGTTTCCGCGCCTGCTCCTTGCCGACGCACTATGCTCGGCGAGAGGGGAAGCGGCATGGCGACAAATGAGGCGCGGCGCGGTCTGACGCGCATCGCTCTCGCACCCAAGCTTGTGCTGATCGTCGCCTCGGTTGCAGCGCTCATGGCCGCGACGCTCCTCGCCATCGTCACGAGCAAGACGTCCGGAAACCTGATCCAGGAATTCGAATCCAAAGGCGAGGCAATCGCGCTTTCGCTCGCCTTCGCCCTCGAGGGAAACGGGCAGGGAACTCCGGCGGAGAACGTCGGCCGGGCGAAGGGATTGCTCGACGCGAGCAGGACGCTGAACGGCGTCAGCTACATCTACATCCAGGATCGGGAAGGCTCGATCCTGGCGCATACCTTCGTGCCCTCGTTCCCGCCCGAATTCGTCGAACAGAACTGGATCGAGCCGGGCGAGCTGGCCAGGTCCGGGCGGCGTGTGAAGATCGCGCCGCGCAAGCAGATCGAGACCGCAGCCGGGCGGATCAACGCGATCGACGTCGCGGCGCCAATGGCGCACGGCACCCTCGGCGTGGTGCACGTCGGGATGGACTGGGGCTCCATCGAGCGAACCGTCGAAGGGCTGCGCAGGTCGATGTTGCTCTGGAGCGCCGGGGTTGCGGCGATCGCGATCGTGGCAGGCTTCGTCCTCGCCGCCGCGATGGTCGTGCGGCCGATCCGCAGCCTCACCCGCGTGACCACGGACATTGCGGAGCACGGCGATCTCACCCAGCGCATCGAAATCGACTCGACCGATGAGATCGGCCAGCTCGCCGCCAGCTTCTCGCGCATGGTGGGCCGCCTGAGCGCCATCCACGGGAGCCTGAAAAAGTCGGCAGGGGTGCTCAACCACAGCGTCGTGCAGCTGGGCTCTTCCACCGACGAGCAGGAGAAGGCCTTCGGGCTCCAGGCTGCCGCGCTGCTGCAGGCGCAGGCGACCGCGCAGCAGATCAAGGACGGCTCCGTCCGTGCGCTGGAGCGCGCGGGAGCAGTGCTGAAAGCGGCCGAGCGCGCCGCCGATTTGGGCCGCACCGGAGAAACGGCGATTGAGACGAGCTTCGCCGGCCTGAGCGACATCCGCGGCCAGGTCGCGCAGATCGCGGAGCAGATCGGATCGCTCCGAACATGGATCGACCAGATCGGGCGCATCACCGAGACGGTCAAGGACCTCGCCGATCAGTCGAACATGCTCGCCCTCAACGCCGCCATCGAGGCGGTGCGGTCGGGCGAGCACGGCAAGGGATTCGCCGTCGTCGCGCGCGAGATCCGCCTGCTCGCCGATCAATCAATCCGTGCCACGTCACGCGTCCGGGAGGTCCTCGGTTCGCTGGGCAGCGCGATCCGCGCGGCGGTGAGCTTGACCGAGCAAGGTGCGCGGCGGATGGAGACGGGCCTCGTCCAGGTGAGGACCTCGGGGGAAACCTTCCGCGAGCTGTCGAACAGCGTGGCGCGCACGCGGGAAGTGGTGCGGGACATTGCCGCTGCCGTCGACCAGCAACATGCAGGAATCGATGCCATCTTCGGCGCGGTTACCGAGGTGACCGGCAACATGGGACAGGCGCAGACGCGGCTCTCGGGCACGGTGAGCGCCACCGCCGAGGTGAAAGCGGTCTCCAACGAGATCCTCGCGATCCTCGAAAGCTACCGCGTCTGATGCCGCCGGCGCTTTGCTGAAACGGCAACGGATGGCAGCTACCTGTATGGCACGCTCGATCTGCCCGAAAAGTGCATCTGAAACGCCCGTGCATGCTGTACTCTGGTCGCCGCGCCCAAAGGAGTTGAGCATGAGATTCGGACCGCTTGCTGCTGTTTTGGGACTTCTCGTTGGATGCACGGGTCTGTCCCCGCAGGTCCGGGAGCGCGCCGCGTTCGATTTCAGCTGCCCAGAGGACAGCGTTGCCGTCGATGCGTTGCGCTTCGGCTACGTCGCGCGCGGTTGCGGGAACGAGGCCGTGTACCTCGTCCAGCACGGGCGGGTGACCCGGGATTCCGAGATCAGGAAAGCCGTGGAGAAGCCACCCACGCCCCGCGACGATTCCATTCCCGATACCAGTTCCATGACCGTCCGTTAGAGCCGCGCGTCGCTACCCACATCGCCGAAGAACTTCTCTTTACAGTGTCTCGATCCACGCCTCGGCGGTGGCGCCGGGGTGCCCGAAGAACGTCCCGTCGGGAAGGATGATCGTCGCCCAGCCGCTGTATCGATCTCCCTGCGGCTCGAGGTCGACCGCGATGTCCGGCTGAGGCGACGAGGTCGCCGCGCCGGCGTCATGGATCCAGAATCGAAGCACGTCGGAGAGCATGAACTGCTCGGCGTATCCTCGCACGTCCCAGGCGTCGAACCCCTCCGCGGTGCAGGAGAAGCTCGCCGTCGTGAAGTAGGTCTGGATCTGGCCCTCGCAGCGATACGTCGGGTGCACGTCGTCGCGAATCACCGTGACGTGGATGGATGCGTTCGACGGCCAGCTCGGTGACTTGCTCTGGGGTCCGCCGCACGAGAACAAGGCAGCACACGTCGCCACGATGAGCACCGATCGCATCAACTCCTCCGGTCCGGGATGATTGCGACCGTATCTGCAAAGAAAGATGCTCGCGATAATTTGGAACGCTTTAAATCGAGCCGCGCATGAGGAGATCGGCGATTATCGGCGCAAGTGTGGC
>VBKI01000115.1 GCA_005879535.1 Deltaproteobacteria bacterium
ATTGCAGCGATTCTACCATGAAGCGAGCGCGGCTGTCTTCCTGTCGGAGTATGCGCCGTGCCACCTCCGTGCCAGCCGGGCCGGTTCGGTTCACGGCTGCGTCTCCGGCGCCTGGCCGCCGTCGACGACGCGCAAGTCTGGGCGGCACGACACTGACCGCGTCCAGACGTAGCCGCACCCACTGCAGCGCAGGAACACCTCGACGCCGACGACTGCGCGCTCGGCGCTCGCTGCACCACAGCACGGCGAGACATTTACGGCAGGGCAGACGAGAGCGGAGGGGGTCTCTTCTGCGCGTACGAGATCGAGCTGTTGGCGCCGGCGCCACCCCTGCGTCTGCTGCGGATAGCTGGGGACAAAAAGCATCCACTTATGTATAAGTGGTGCTACTATGTCTCCATGGCGCGTCGTCCTAGGCAGGTGTTCGCCAACGAGCGGAATGCTATCCGCTCCCGCGGCGGCATGGTCCGCATGTCGGATGCTCTGCGCCTTGGCATCAACCGGAAGACCTTCTACGCGATGCGCGACGCCGGCGTGCTCGAGCGGCTGAGTAGGGGTCTCTTTCGGCTGCGGGGCCTGCCTCCGCTGGGAAGCCCCGATCTCGTGACCATGGCGAAGCGAGTTCCGGAAGGAGTCATCTGCCTCGTCTCTGCGCTCTCCTTCCACGAGCTCACGACCCAGGTGCCGCACGAAGTGGACGTCGCAATTGAGCGCGGAAAGAAGAACCCTCCCCGAATCGACTACCCACCAGTCCGAGTCTTCAAGTTCTCCGGGGCCGCGTTCCGCCAGGGCATCGAGGTTCATAAGATCGACGATGTTCCAGTTCACATCTACAGCGCGGAGAAGACGATCGCGGACTCGTTCAAGTTCCGGAACAAGCTGGGCATGGATGTGGTTCTCGAGGCGCTCCGGCTCTGGCGCCGCCGGCCGCGGCGGGATGTCGAGAAACTCCTTCAGCATGCGCGGCATTGCCGCGTCGAGCGCGTCGTGCGGCCCTACCTGGAGGCTCTGCAATGAGCAAGAAGAATATGGCGGCCTCCGTCCACGCGCGGCTCACGGACATTGCGCGGAGAACGGACCGTCCGTTTCAGGAGTTGCTGCAGTACTACGCGATGGAGCGATTCCTCTATCGGCTGTCGAAGTCGCCGCACGCCGCGCGTTTTGTTCTGAAGGGAGCGCTCATGCTCCGTGTCTGGGACGCGCCGATGGCCCGGCCTACGAAGGACATCGATCTTCTAGGCCGGCTCGAGAACTCCCTGGAAAACCTGTCGACCGTCGTGCCGACGTCTGTGCCGTCGAAGTCGAGTCGGATGGCCTGCTCTTCAGACCGGCGACGGTGAAGTCCGAACGGATCAGGGAGAACGCGGACTACGAGGGTGTGCGTATTCGCTTCGACGGCCTCCTCGCGCGGGCCAGAATCGCCATGCGGCTCGACGTTGGTATCGGCGACGTGATGGTGCCTGTGCCGGTGGAGATCGCGTACCCGACGTTGCTCGACATGCCAGCGCCACGCCTCAAGGGTTATCCGCGCGAAACCGCGATCGCCGAGAAGTTCGAGGCGATGGTCAAGCTCGGCACACTGAACAGCCGGATGAAGGACTTCTACGACATCTGGCTTCTCTCGCGGCAGTTCGACTTCGACGGGTCGATGCTGGCCCAGGCGGCGAACGCCACGTTCGTGAATCGGCGCACCGCCGTGAAGGCAGATCCCGTCGCTTTGACCACCGAGTTCTCCGAGAGCGAGGTGGCGAACATCCAATGGCGAGCCTTCGTGCGGAAGGGAAGACTCGCGAACGCTCCCGCCAGGCTCGGAGAGGCCGTCAGCGGCATCGCACGCTTCCTCCTGCCTGTCGCGCGGGCGCACTTGGCAGGCGGGAACTTCAAGATGAACTGGACCGCGGGTGGGCCATGGCGAGAGTGACCTGCGTCGGCGCGGAGCCTCTCGAATTGATCGTCGAGTTGGCGAAAGACGTAGTCGTGGTGACGCTCTTCCGAGGTGACGAATAAGACCAAGTGTCCCAAGTGTGGCAAGACGGCCTTCGAACCCGCCACCTACGCCGCCCGGCGCGATGTGGACGGCCGGCGCTTCACTGGCGATGTACCGGCGCGGAAGTGCACATCATGCGGCGAGTTGCTGATTTCGGCCCGGGGCTCGATGCTTTTGAGCGCGCAATCACACTCGAACTGGCTCGCGGGGGCGAGG
>VBKI01000116.1 GCA_005879535.1 Deltaproteobacteria bacterium
ACGGCGACTTTCTCATCGACCGCCATCCCGAGTTGGAGAATGTCTGGCTGGTTGGAGGCGGCTCAGGCCACGGCTTCAAGCACGGGCCGGCAGTGGGCGACTACGCGGCGCGCGCGCTGCTCGGATCGCTCGGGTCCCCCGAGCCACGCTTCTCGTTGGCCACCAAGCAGGTCCAGCAACAGCGGGCAGTGTACTGACCCGCTACCAGATGACACGCAGCGATCTACACCGGCGCACCCTGTGGTTCTGGCCGGCGGCGTTCCGCTGACGTCCGGCCAAGCGCTCGATCACCTGCACGAAGCCATTTGCGAGTACGCCGCTTATGCTCTGAAGCAATGAGCGCCCACAGGAAGGCTTCCATCTCGTCCTCTGTGACCGGACGCCGCTCAGCGGCATCCATTCGCTGTCGTCCGTGCTCGGCACTTTAGAAATGGCTTTGAACGGCGCTTGCTCTTGGAGCGGACCGAAGTCGAGCTTTGCGACTGCCGCGCGCATCTCTTCGATTCCGTCGACGTGCCTGTAGATCGCGAGCGTCGTCTCGATGTTCGCGTGTCGCAGAATCTTCTGTGCGACCGAAGGATGCATCTTCGCTCGCGCCAGCAGAGTCGCCATCGTGTGCCGCAGCGATTGGAACACGATGCCCTTCTTCGAGACGCGCCGGATCCAGAGCGCGCGGCCGTCACTCGGGCGGCGCCGGTTCGCATCGTCGCCAACGAGTTCGACGTGGCCGCAGCCCGGCTTCCGGCATTGCCTGGCAGAGCCGGGTTTGACTATCCCGTCACGGCCTGCCTACAACACCTGCCGTTCACCAGCGTACCCAGCTTCGCTCGAAGCCTTCACGGAGGAGGGGGACATGCTCTGGTCGAGCATCGGCAGCCTTCGGCTTGCTGCGGCGACGGCTCTTCTCGCCACCACGCCAGCGTTCGCGCAGTCCACGGGGCAAGTCACGGGCGTCGTCAAGGACAGCACCGGCGCCGTCCTGCCGGGCGCCACCGTGACCGTGACCGGCGCCGACGGTGCCAAGCACGAGGCCTCGACATCGCCGGACGGCTCCTACACGGTGTCCGGCCTCCCGCCGGGCAACTACAGCGTCTCTGCGGCGCACTTCGGCTTTCGGACGGTGCTGCAGCAGAGCCAGGCGGTGGCCGCAGGCGGCACGCTCACCGTCGACTTCACTCTCGAGACGAACCTCTCGGAGGAGATCACGGTCACCGCCATGAAGCGCGAGGACGTGGTCAGGAAGGTTCCCTTCTCCTTGACAGCGACGAGCGAAGAGACGCTCCGCGTGCGCGGGGCCAGGGACATCGAGGACGTAGCGGCGAACGTGGGCGGCTTCACGGTGCAGAACCTGGGCCCGGGCCAGAGCCAGGTGGCGATGCGCGGCGTGTCCTCGGGACAGATCGCGCGCGACCAGCCGGGCGTCAAGGAGCAAGTCGGCGTCTATCTCGACGAGTCACTGATCTCGATGTCCCTGTTCACGCCGGACCTCGATCTTTTCGACATGAACCGCGTCGAGGTCCTCCGCGGCCCCCAAGGCACCCTCTTCGGCGCCGGCTCCGAGTCCGGCACGGTTCGCTACATCACCAACCAGCCCAAGCTGGGAACCACCCAATGGTTCGGAGAGCTGGATGGAAGCACGATCCAGCACGGCAACCAGGCAGGAAACGTCAAGTTCGGCTTCAACGTCCCCCTGGGAGAGATCGCAGCGCTGCGCGCGTCCGCATACTACAACGCCGTGGGAGGCTACATCGACTCGCCGGGCGTCAGGACAACGTCGAACGGCTCCATCCAGCCGGACCTCACCACCGCCCAGAACGACGTGAACACCGGCAAGCGCTTCGGCGGGCGCGTCGCGGTCAAGCTCGCGCCCAATGACAAGCTGAGCATCACGCCACGCTTCCTCTACCAGAAGATCGAGATGGACGGCTGGAACCGCATCGACGCCTACAACATCTTAGCCAACCCGTTCACCACGAACCGGCCCGCGGTCACGCTAGGCGATCGGGAGCAGTTCATCCAGGTCCGGGAGCCGTACACCGACAAGTGGTACCTGGGCGACCTGAACATCAACTACGACTTCGGCGTCGCCGAGGTCACCTCGATCACCTCCTACAACGTCCGCGACATCCTCGTCGTGCGCGACGCGGGCGCGCTCACCTCCAGCATCACGGCCGGCACCATCGGCCAGCCCGAGCCCGTCTACTCGTTGAACGCGCCTCTCTACGACGCCACGGGCGGCGGAGACCCCGCGCGGCCGAACCGGAAGCCGGCAACGACGTTCACCCAGGAGCTCCGGCTCTCGGGCACCCAGGACCGCTTCCGATGGGTCTTGGGCGGCTTCTACGCCCACCTGCACCGCGACTATGGCCAGGACCTGCCCGTCACGGGCTTCACGGCACGCAGCGGCATTCCCTCTCGATCTTCAAGCGACACGCTCGCGCCGCCGGACAGCCTCTTCTTCTCCGAGCTGTCCTACAAGCTGGACCAGTTCGCCGTTTTCGGCGAGGGCACCGTGGCGCTGACCGACCAGTGGGACGTCATCGCCGGCCTGCGCTACTACCACTTCAGCGAAGACAAGCAGCAGCTCTTTGGCGGCATCTTCGGCGAGGGCGAGGGTGGCGTGGTCCAGTCGCAACCCGGCACCACGAAGGCCGACGGCGTGGCCCCGCGGTTCATCGTGAGCTACACGATCACAGACGCCACGAAGATCAACGCCCAGGTCTCCCGAGGCTTCCGCCTGGGTGGCATCAACGACCCCCTCAACGTTTCGCTCTGCTCGGACCAGGACAAGGTCACCTTCGGCGGCCACACCAACTGGAGCGACGAGACCGTCTGGAACTACGAGTTGGGGGCCAAGTCGAA
>VBKI01000117.1 GCA_005879535.1 Deltaproteobacteria bacterium
CAACCCTGGCGTATCGCATCTGCAACGCCCACGCTTTGCTGCGCGGTACCCAGTGCACGTGACCTTTCGGATGGTTCCTGCGGTCGGGTTCTTGCGCGCGTTCAGCAGGGCAAGGGCCATCGAACAGGCGCTGCGCGAGGTCAGGCACCGCTTCGGACTGCGCGTCGTGCACTACTCGATTCAGGGAAACCACCTGCACCTCATCGTCGAGATCGACGATGCGGCTATCTTGTCGCGCGCGATCAATGGCCTCGCCGTACGGCTGGCCCGCGCGCTGAATCGCCTCGCCGGCCGCAACGGCAAGGTCTTCCTCGACCGCTACCACGCACACGTGCTGAAAACGCCCCGCGAAGTCCGCTACGCGGTTCGATATGTCCTGGAGAACTTCCGTCACCACCTGCGTGAAGACGTCGCTCCGGCGGGCGCGGATCCATGTTCATCAACGCCATGGCTGGATGCACCCCTCACCGAGGATGCGCCGATTGCGTCACCGCACACATGGCTCCTGCGGAACGCATTTCTCATCTCTGCAGCCTGAACACTTGACCATCGCGAAGAAAGTAGATCGATTGAGCGTCGAGCGTGATCTGCCCATAGACCTTTCCCGTCGTATCCAGTGAGCGCGGATTTGTTCCGTTCTCGGATACGGCGTTCAGGGATGCGTGGTCGTTCCAGTACAGCGTCCCGCCACCGGCAGCGAGGGCTGCCACCGGCGCGTTCCTCACGGTGGTGACGAGCGTCGCCTGCTTCGCTGGGAGGTCTGCTCGAAAGATCGAGTGCTTTGTCCGTACGAACACGTGCTGGCCATCGACTGCGACCGGGCCCACTTCAGGATCGTTCAGCGCTACGGAAGCCGGCTTCGACCCGTCCGAAGCCCCGGGCAGTGGCGTTCGAAACAAGAAGGTCGGGGTCGAAGGTGAGAAGTTGGCCGTCCATACGAGGCTCTGGCCCAGCAGCGCGATGCTTTCGGGCAGAAATCCGTCGTGAAAATTTCCGAATATTCGCGCGAAATGACTCCGATGTAGATATGCGCCGAGTCGATATCCAACCCTCCCCATCCGCCTTGATGGAAGAGTTCGGGCGTCCCTCCGGATTTCGGAACGCGCATCGTGTAACTATTGGCGCGCGAAATGGCGCAGGTGCCGGCGAGACACTGCCGTCGATTGAAGTAGAGCGATCGGTCATCTGCGACGAGCGCGGTCGCCCAGCCTTCGCCTCTCGCGAGCGTGACGGCCTCACTACCCGACTTGGGCATGGTGCGCACCTCATAAGTCGCGCCGATGTCGTGGTTGGAAGAGTTGATCCAATAAATGCTTTGGTCATCGATCGCGAGAACATCCGCGCTCTCCGACGCCGTCAGGGTATTGCAACGGGTAAGGGGCGATCAGTCGCGTGAGGAGTTCCATCTTCGAGCGGTACGGAGGTCCCGCACCCCGCGATGATGAACGCGACACAGCTCGTTCGAAGGAATGCCGTACTGCCCCCGAAGGAAATCTGCACCTCGCGGGAAGGACATGCAGCGGGCGGGGGCCCGGTTGATCGGACGCACGTCACCAAGAACCTGCGCGATCGCGATGTTCCGTCCGATTTCGAGCAAACGGTCAAAACTATCAGTCTTAAATCAAGTTTCCGCAGCCGTTACTGGTCGACTGCCGGCCGCGCTGTAGTTTTCGCTGCCTCGAGGTCCGCCTCGATCGCCTTCTCGAAGTCGTCCCCCTCCACGCCATAGATCGCCCGCACTTTCCCGCCCGCGTCGATCAGGAATGTCCGCGGCAGCCGCGTCTTCTCCTCGCCGGTCACCCCATACGCCCTCGCGATCTGTTCGAACTTGTCGAGCACTGCAGGGCCGTCGATCCCGACCCGCGTCGCGAACTTCTGCGCCCGGTCCGCGTCGTTCTCCACTGCAATCAGCACCAGCCGCACCTCGGGGTGGTTGACCGACAGCTTCTTCAATCGTGGAAGCCCCTCCGCGCACGGCTTGCACCACGATGCCCCAAACGTGAGCAACAATGGCTGAAGGAACGGCACGCGGCGCAGCCCATCCAGCGTCAGCACTTTGCGCTGCGCCAGGTCCCATCCGCCGAACGACGGCGCCGCGCTGCCCACCTTCGCGCTCCCGCTCTCGAACAGGCGAACGGTGCTGACGGGCGCGGCGGCGAGCAGCAGGAGAGCGAGCAGCATCTTCATTCCTCGATCAGGATGGTGCCCTTCAGCGCGTCGCGGACGGCTGCTTCCACCGCCTGCGCCGTGACCTTGTCCCAGGCCAGTCGGCGCGCCTTGTCGCGATCGCTCGGATGAGCGCCACGCACCACCGTCACGGTCCCCGCTCCCGATATTCCACCGGAGCAGGCCTGGGCGACGAGGCGGACCACCACCTCGCACCGCTCGCCGAGGCTGCCTTCGGTGCACTTCTCCTCCGGCGTCACGTCGAGCTCCGTCGCATCGCTCAGAGCCTTGCGGTCTCGCGTCGCGCAGGCCCCCGTGTCGGGACGCAAGCCCAGCCGTTTGACGGCATTGACGGTGAAATCCGACAGCGGGCCCGCTCCGGCGCTCTTCAGCACCACGCCCACCACGAACCGCGCCCGAGCTTCTTCGACCAAAGCGAGCAGCTGGTTGCGAAGCGCGACGTATTCCCTCTCTTCGCCGGCAGGATGCCCGGCGACCGCGCGGCGGACGACGAAGGCGGAGTCGATGCGCTGGCGAATTTTCCTCGCCTCTGTCGCCGCAATCGCAAAGGCGCCCGCTTCCTGGCCGGCC
>VBKI01000118.1:0-1504 GCA_005879535.1 Deltaproteobacteria bacterium
TCATGACCGGCGTGAACGTCTGGCCGCCATCGTCGGTCGAGTAGAGGCTGTATCCGTCGGTGACGAAGTTGGCGCACGCATAGATTCGCGTCGGCTCGCCAAACCGCTGCCCGAGGCATCGCAAGTGCGGCGCAGGCCGCGCTGGCAAGAAGTCGGCGGCGCCCGCCGGTCGCACGTAGAGCTGCCCGGCCGAGGTCCCGGCGTAGAGAGCACCGTCGGTCGTCCGCACGAACGAGGTGAACTGTCCGTCGATCGTGAGAAGGACCTGCAAGCTCTGGCCGCCGTTGGTGGCGACCACGATCGCATCTTTGAGCCCGCTGAGCTCGCGAATGTAGACCGTGCCCTTGTCGACCGGATCGACCGCAAGAATGCGTGGCTGCGTACCCGAGTCGGTGCGGAGATCGTGCGGCGTCCAGTGTGCTCCCGCGTCGGTGCTCTGGAGCAGGGTGCTGCCGGCTCCGGACGTCCGGACGCTGGTCGCGTACATGACTTGGGGATCGGTTCGCGCGATCTCGATTCCCGTGAGCAGGTCCGCCGTGTCGTAGAGACGAGTCGGGTCGAACGTCTTTCCGCCGTCATGCGAGCCGACGATGTAGCTGCCGGATGGATTCGCAACCGCGATGATCGCAAGCACCGTCTTCGCATCGCTCGGCGACGCAAAGATGTCGGTGATCACCTGACGCTCGACACCGGTGGCGGTCGGCCAGGTGCAGGCCTGGTCTGCGGATCGCGTGACATTGACCGCGTCCGCGAGCAGCACGCCGTCCGCGGTCACCTGGTAGAAGATGACCGAAGACTCCGGGTTCACCGCCGCGTTGGAACCGGCGACGACCCAAGGTTCGCAGCTGTACCGCCAGGTGGCGCCGTCGTCTTCGGAGACCAGGAGGCCGAAGTTCGCGCCGACCAGGATGCGGTGCGGCGCATTCGGCGGAAAGTGGATGCTGAACTCGTCGGGAAACGCGCCGTTCGCCCGGGCGGAGCGCGGACCCGCGACGAGAAATCCGCACAACGCCAGTGCCCCACCGGCAAGCCAGCGCCCGCGGCGCGCATTGCACGTCATGACCAGAAGCTAAACCTTTTCCCGCTGCGGGGCAGGCGCCAGCTGCCACTCAACCCGGCGCTTTTCTCCGCCGCCAGAGTTGCGCGAGTCCGAGGACGAGAAGCCCGCCGATGGAAGCGTCGGTGCTCGCGCATCCGCCGCCGGTCGAGGCGGTGGCGTTCTTGTCCAGCTTGACGACCACCAACCCGTTGTCATGTGCCGTCATCCACACGTCGCCCGTGCTCGCTCCGCGGTCTTTCGGGAAGCTCGGCTTCGACGTGGCCATGTCGTAGTTCCTCATGAAAGTGGCGGGGACGGCGCCGGCGTACTGCGAGCCCGGCAGCGCCTTCGTCCCCTGCGCGGGCGGCTTGAAATACGCGATCTCCTTCACCGCGCTCACATTGCTGATGTCGAAGAACCGCAACCCCGCCGCGAAGCAGTCACAAGCCGCGACCTTGGCATCGT
>VBKI01000118.1:1513-2964 GCA_005879535.1 Deltaproteobacteria bacterium
CCGAAGAAGTTTCCGGTCGGAGCGATGGGAGCAGCGAGGGCATCCGCACAGAACGCCGGGTAATGGACGTCGAGTTGTAGCTTGGCGGCCGTCTTCGGATTCTTCGGATCGCTGATGTCGATCAACCGCGGGAAGCCGGCCGCCGATTTCCCCGCCGAGCAGGTGCCGGGACCGCCTTCGTCGCTGAAGAGGATGTAACTCTTGCCTTTGATGGTGATCGGGAGGGCATTTTGCGCGCCGACGCTCCCGTCGTCCCACGTCAGCGACGAGATCTTGCGATAAGCGGGGTTCTGCTTGCGTTGCTGGAAGTCGCTGACGTCGAGGATGAGCAACCCGTTCTTCGCCGCCGTCGACGGGGTCCCGAAATTCGAACCGAACATGGTCACGTACGCCGTGTTCCCGTCCTTCGAGAACTCGACATCGTGCCATTGCGGATAAGGAATGTCCGACGTTGCAGTGAAGAAGCCGTTGGCCCCGCAACCTGCCGTCCCGGTGCCGCACGGGAGCGGCTTCGGATTCGAAGCATCGGTGGTGTCGATCGCTTCGATGCTGATATCCGTACGCAGAGGCGTGATGTAGTACGTTTTTCCATCCGGCGCCCACTGGCCGGTGTGCCCGAAGCTCCCCGGGATGATGATGGACGATTTCTTCACCGGGTTCTTGCAGTCGGCCGAGATGTCGTAGATGGAAAAACCCGTCCCAGGAAAGTTTTGCGTGGTATCGGGCCGCTGGGCCGCCCCGAGCAACTGGCGCGCTGCGTTCACTTTGAGCGACTCCCACGGGTCGAGCATCGCAGGTTCCGTGAGCCATGTCGTCGGGGTCGGATGTGCCGGATCGGTCACGTCCACCACGACGGTGCCGCGATGCGCCTCCGCCGTATTCAGTCTCTGGTCGAAGTAGGCACAGTTCTTCCAGGCCGTGAGCTGCCAGCTCGCACCTTCTCCCTGATACTGGCCGACCATGTCGGTATTGCAGTTGAAGCCCTTGGTCACCGCACCGCTGGCGATCTCCGCCTGGGTGGTCTGGCCCTGCAGCCCCGATTCCGCCTTGTCGCCTTGGCGGCAGTGCGCGACCGGGACCGATGCGACTGCGAGCGCGGGCAGCAGCATCGCCAGCGCCGCTACGCAGGAAGACAGCATCGTCGTGTTCATGTCACTCTCCGTCGAGAGAGACTGCGAAAGGGCCTGACCCTGTCAGTCGAAAGGCCAGGCGTTCAAGTCGCGGCGCGTCAAGAAGTCGGACGGGCGTCCCAGGAAACGTTGGGTCCGCAACTGCAATCGCTTGGACGAGACCGCCCTCCGCGCTAACTTGCGCGCTCCGATGCGCACCGCAGTCATCGTTGCGGTCAGCCTCGCCGGCGCTTGCGGTGGTGCGTCCGAGGACCTCACCGATCTCGCGGGCAACACCGGCAAACGCGAGGCCGTGAGCAAGGACTTCGGCGATCTGCTGCA
>VBKI01000118.1:3043-3771 GCA_005879535.1 Deltaproteobacteria bacterium
GGCCTGGGCCCGGTGATGACCAGCGTCGCCTGTCTTTCCTGCCACGACGGGCCTCCGGCGCAGGGTGGCACGACCCAGCGGCTGGAAACCCGCTTCGGCCGGCGCAATGCGGACGGGACATTCGATCCGCTCCTCTCGCTCGGCGGACCGCTGCTGCAGGATGAAGCAATCGGCACGGTGAACGGGGTCAACTTCGTGCCCGAGAAGGTTCCGGCGGAGGCGAACGTTGTCGCTCAGCGCCGCACGACTCCGCTCTTCGGACTTGGGCTCGTGGATGCGACGGCAGATGCGACCTTCGTCGCCATCGCGGCCTGGCAGAGCGCTCACGATCCGGCTGCCGCCGGACGGCCGGCGATGGTCCCGGAGATCGGCGCCTCGGCGCTGCGCGTCGGGAGGTTCGGCTGGAAGGCGGCGCTTCCGACGCTGCTCCAGTTCAACGCGGACGCCTTCTTCAACGAAGTGGGAATCACCACTCCGCTCTTTCCCGACGAGAATTGCCCGCAAGGAAACTGCGCCTTGCTGGCGCAGAACCCCTCCCCCGGCGTGAACGATCCCGACGGCAGCGCCCTCGGTCAGGTCAACGACTTCGTCCGATTTCTCGGCCCGCCGCCTCGCGGGCCGGCGGGCTCCGGCTCCGCCACCTTCGCGGCGATCGGCTGCTCCTTCTGCCACGTGCAGACGCTCGTGACCGCGACGAACGCCAGCGCCGCATTCGACCGCGTCGCCTA
>VBKI01000118.1:3910-4300 GCA_005879535.1 Deltaproteobacteria bacterium
CGCGCGCGACCGCTTCGCGGCGCTCTCCGACTCGGAGCGTCGGGTGCTGGTGACGTTCCTCGATACGCTCTGACACTTTGGGAGCGCAGGCACCGCTGGCGTATGCTCGCGCGCCCGAGGGTCCACGATGGGCAACGCCGACACCGCGCTCGATCCACGACCGACCGCCGCCGACCGCCGCTTCGATTTCCGCATCCTGATCACCGGCGCGCTGATCGCGGGTCTCTGCGCGATGTTCTGGATCGGTTCGCGCTATCCCTCGCTGCAGGGCAAGGCGAGTGCGGACCCCAATGAAGCGTTGTCCACGCCCCTTGGCTTCGAGCGCTTTTTTCCGGAGCCGCCGCGGGACCAGCGCCTCCGCCACATCGGCTGGACCTCCGTCGAATGGGC